>CBDUVK010000010.1:0-24077 GCA_965370645.1 uncultured bacterium | reverse complement strand
TTTAATTTGTCCACGGATTACACGGATTTACACCAATTAATCTTTATTTTTTAAAGATAAAAACCTTAATTGTTTCGTGTTAATTCGTGAATTTCGTGGATAAAACCCTCGGCGGCTTTGCGTGAGATTTATGAGCAAATCAACTTAGATACTTTAAAACATGTCGACAGCCAAAGGTGAAGCGTGGTCTTACCAGCGTCCCTTGCGATTCCAGGGAACATGTCCTTTACCAATGAGATGGCTTTTTCCACCCAAGCCGGCATGTTTTAATATCTTGGCGTGTCGCTTATACCAGGCAGAAAGGCTTGTTTTTTTAAGCTTGTAAATTCTATAAAAAAACCGTTTTTCCCTTTCGGGATCGAACAGCATTCTATAAAACACTTTCATGGGGACACCCTTTGTGGTATTATTTTCTTTTCCCCAACTCCAATCTTATTTCAAAGCTTGAATGGTTTGAATTACCAGCAATCGGCTCCGGAAAATAGATAAGGCGGAATTGAGGTCGAATAGAAACATAATAAGATTCACTGCTGGTAAAGTCGATTCCCACCCCAAAGCCGACATTGAAGGAGAGGCGATACTCATCATCGGTGGGTAATCTCTCCTGGTCCTCCGGTGGTAACTGGCTCCGTTCCAGTTCATTTTCACGCGGAAAGTTCATACCAAAGGTTAACCCACCCAAACCAATCACATAAGGCCGGAAACTATCCTCAATAGCATTCGGAAATAAACGACGTTTAAGTTCAACGCTTAAAGGAATAATAAACAGACGGTTAAACTTGTTAAATTGTCTGGGCATACCAAAATAATCATAATAGGTAAATTCATTCTCGTCACGCATCATAAAAAAATCAAGACTGGCCCCAACATGAAAAAACTCCGGCAATGCCTTTCGATAATATCCCCCCAAACCAAACCCGGACATGGCCAGGGTGATTCCCGCACCATATTCATTCAGATGTTGAGGGGGAGCTTCTTCATATTGCGCAATACCAGGCAACGTCAACACGGTGCAAAGAACTAAAACTATGATTACAGAATTATGATACTTGTTCATCAGAATCGGGCTCCTATGACAACCCTACTTTACTATTTTAACCTTTTAACACATAAATGAAAAAAAAGCTCCCGATTTTTATCGGGAGCTTGAATTTCGTCTAAAAGGGTACAGAATCATCTTCTTCAGATTCTGAATTCTCAGGAAGTTTTAAATCCTCCTCCGGTGTCTCCCCGCCTACTGCTTCCGGCCGGGCACCGAGTGACTCCAGCATCTGAATATCATTTACAACGATATCCGTACCATACCTTTTAACCCCGTTCTGGTCTTGCCATTCCCGGTATTGCAACCGTCCCTCCACATAGACGCGCATACCTTTGTGCAGATACTGCTTGGCAAATTCAGCTAAACGGCTCCAAGCAACAATCTTGTGCCAGTCGGTTTGTTCCTGAACTCCTCCCTCCTTGTCTTTGTAGGAGCGATTAGTTGCCAGGTTGAAGTTTGCGACCGCACTCCCACTTGGGGCGTAACGTACCTCCGGATCAGCACCCAATCTGCCAATTAATAACACTTTGTTAACCGTTCCCTTAGACATACATCCCTCCGTTAAATAAAGTTAAACATGAAATGAATTGATGGTACTGCTACTTAAGTATAAAATAATGGCGTTAAAAATACAAGAGTTTTTCCGGCCATTTTTTATTAAACATTTACTTTTTTTTCAGCCATGAAAGCGGATTCAGGTTTTTATTATTACCGTATATTTCAAAATGCAGCTTGGGACCTTCCAGGGATCCGCTCTCTCCCACTGTACCGATTGGACGGCCTGTTTCCACAAATTCTCCAACAGTAATCCGGACTTCATCCATGTGTGCATATACCGTATAATACCCGTCATTGTGATCTACAATAACCATATTGCCAAATCCGCTCATATAAGTAATCAAACTGACCACTCCCGGAAAGATACAGCGCACCTCTTTACCCCGGGAGGCCTTAATATCAATACCGGTATTATTCAATACCGTTTTTAACTCCGGATTTTTTATCCGCCCAAATCCATGCAGAATTTGGCCCTGAACCGGCCAATTGAATTTTCCCTGGTTCTTTCGAAAATTTCCGGATAGCTGTTCCCATTTAATCTGTGTTTCAACTTGCAGCCGACGATTCGAGCGCCCTTTTTCCAACGATGCCAGGATATTTTTAAGTTGCTCCAGGCTCTGCTTTTTTTCTTCCAGAGATTGCGCCAGCAGATTTTTATTTTGCTTAATTTTCTTGATGACCCGTGATTTGGTCTTACGGCGGTCACCTAATTTTTCCTCTTCGTCAGTTGCAGCTGCCAGCAGTTTCCGGGTCCTGCTGATTTCCTGTCGTAAGGTTTCTTCCTTGTTGGTGAGAGCTGTTTTAGATCCGGAAAGTTCCTGGAAAATGCTTTTCTCCGCCTGGGTTACCTTTTTAAAATAGTGATATTTTACAAAAACCTCGTTAAAACTGGTGGCGCCCAGCAACCAATCAAATTGCTTACCGCGTTGATACTTATAGGCAAATACCACCTGCTGCTTAAACACTTTCTGCAGGGAGGAAATTTTACTTTCCAGGGCTTTAATCTGTTTTTCCAGAGTGGCGACCCTTTTCTGCTGATCGCTAATACTTTTTCCATAAAGTGTTATTTTATCGTGAGTTAGGCTAATTTGTCGATCGATATTTGCAACTGATTTTGTCTCTATTTTCAGTTGATTGTCCTGGGTTTTTAACTTTTTCTCCAAACCCGTAATTTCGTTTTGGATGGTCCGCAATTGTTCCTGCACCTGATCAGCATCTTTCTGCGCCAGTAAAAACACTGGCAGAATGACAACAACACAAATGTACAGCAAAAGCTTCATTAAATTCCTTTCATTGCCTCAGGGACAATCCCCAAAAATGGGTTCCCCCCAGATCAAAATGATACTGAAAAGCATAATGGATTGCAATCATATTCCTCTTCAGAGTCAGACCCAATGACGGTACGGCCGGGTAAGTATTGAATCCATTATGCAGAGTAATCAAAGAGTTTAAGCGGATCTCAAATCCTACCCTGACACTGGCCGGATACCAGCTGTCTTTCCGGATCGCAATATAAGTATCAAATCTCTCCCCCAGCCGGAATGACATTCCCCAATTCGTCTTAAGTGGGATTTCTTCCGGCTTTCCGGCGGGTTGATTCAGATTCAGAAGTGAAAATCCCATCAGGATGTTTGGGTGCAATACATATTGAATTCCGGCATCCACGCCCAGACTGTTCGAAGAGAAATAATTCTGTACATTTAAATTGTTCCAGCGCAGATTAACCCCCACAAAAAAGCGTTCTTCGAAAAATGTCCCGGCCACATTGTATACCAGTTGATTTTCCCGGTAAATCTCATTTCCAAAGGTTGATATGGTGAAGCCGGTGCCATAACGATTCACGCGGAAATGGGTGATGAGGCTGGCATAATTGATTTCAGGTAAACCGAAGGGTTGAAAATAAAGTAATCCCAGATGGTTTTGGCTCACCGCCGCAGAAGTCGCCGGATTTAACAAATAGGCAGAATAGCTCTGGTTTGTCGCAACCATACTGGCAGAGACGCCCTGCAGCATGACATCCGCTCCGCTGTATTCAAAGGCAGCGTAAAGTGGTACGGCGCCAAAAATGAAAAGCAGGATAAATTTCATAGAATCTGTTCTATCTCCGCATTAATACGGTAAGGAAATAGTTTTTCTATTATTTTATTTCGTTCGATTCTTAAAGATTCCTTTATTACGTCACTGCCGGGAATTTTATCCAGGTTACTGCGAACATAACCTGAGAGGTTCTGTTTTGCGATGTTGAGAATCTGATCTTTCTCCTGCGGTGGCAGGGTATTGAACCTGTTTTGGTAATATTTCTGTTTCGCCAGATTTTTGTGGTGATCACGAATAAATTCAGCGGCTAAATTCTGGTAATCAAAGGCGCCAAATAATCGAGGGTTATATTCAAAGATGGCCTGCCCGTAGGCGGCGGCTTCCTTCAGACTCACATTATTTCGTATGAAAGCATGATATAGCTTGTGGGGAAAGTTCTGCTTTAAAATTTCCAGGACTTCCTGGCTGTGTCGAGTTCGAAAATCGCACATGGTCATCATAATCCCATTAAATTGCAGGGTGTGGTTTAGGCGGTGTTTTACCATTCGGAATGTCTCATAGAGCGGTTTTATAGCTTTCATGGGGAGAAATTCCGGGGAAACCACCAGCACAAACTCGCTGGAAGCAGCCAGAGCATTAATGGAAAACTGGCCCAGGGTTGGCGGACAGTCAATCAGGATATAATCATATTGTGATAGGACTGGGGTCAGGACATCCCGTAACAGATAGTCGCGATTGGGAGACTTTTGTAGTTCCTGCTCCCTGGTAGCTGTTTTCAGGTTATTGGGCAGGATATGAAGGTTTTGATCTCTTTTCAGGACAATTTGTTCGAAATTGTATTCTTTTTGAAATAAGTGAAACAGGGTTGCCTCCAGTGTCTCACTATCATATCCAAAGTGCTGTGTCAGATTTCCCTGGGGATCCATATCAACGCAGAGCACTTTAAAACTCTGTAAAGAGAGATAGCTGGCGATGTTAACTGTCGTGGTTGTCTTGCCACACCCGCCTTTTTGAATAATAAATGACACGATCTTCGCCATATCAATCTGTCCCGCAAAAAGTAGTTAAGGAAGTGTTCACCTGTTTCATGGTCTTTTTTAATATCATTCCGTCTCATTTAATTCAGTTGAGGAAAGATCTGACCAGACCTTTACATAGCAAAGCTGCCTTAATTTTTCTGAATATTGCCAGAGCGATTCAGGAATTCTCTGCACCTGGTAGTCAACGGCCATTTTTGCACTCTCGGCCGGTAATTCGGCCAGATCGCTCTCCCCTTTCCAGGCGAGAAGAAAACCCCCTCGTTTGAGCAACGGCTTAGCCAGACTCCATAGTTCCTGAAATCCGGCAACCGCACGTGCCAATACCGCCTCAAATTGATGATCGAGCAAATCAACCTCCTTCCGCAGATGAACCCTAACCTGCATAACAGCAGCGGATTGTATATCCAGGATATGAATAACCTGTCTGAGAAAGGCGGTTTTTTTCAGGGATGAATCGATGAGGACCAGATTTAAATCAGGTCGAATTATTTTAAGCGGGATTCCAGGCAGACCTCCTCCGCTTCCCAAGTCCGCAACCGCCACTCCCAATGGCAAATCTACAAAATTGTTTACTAAAAGAGAAGGATAAATATGATTTTCCCAAATGTTTTGAATATCCTTCCGCGAAATGAGATTTAATTTTTGATTATATCGTTGTAACAGAGAAACATATTGCAGCAGTTGCTCTATTTGGGCGCTAGTTGTCTCTATATCTAAAAGCTTCAGGATCCGTTGTACCGGGATGGTCATCGATGACGCCTCCAACATCTTTACTGATTTCCACCGTTTCACGTGAAACAAGTAGTCGCCTGATTCACCAAAGTCTAGCGTGTTTCACGTGAAACATAAACAGCTTCCCGCTACCATTTCTCCAAATAAATCATTAAAACGGTAATATCACTATGCCGCACTCCGGATATACGGGAGGCCTGGCCCAGTGATGCCGGGCGAACCTGAATCAATTTCTCGCGGGATTCATTGGAAAGCGAAGGAACCTTTTCATAATCGATGTGAAGTGGGATGGGACGCTCCTCAATCTTCTTAAATTTGTCGACTAATTCCTCCTGACGTTTCAAATATCCCTCATATTTTATAATGAATTCCACATGAATTAACTCCTGCTCGCTAAAACCATTAGAAATCCCGGCCACTTGAAGCAAGGTTTTCAAGGGTACCTCCGGACGGCGCATTAACTGGCGCATCGGCGTGCTTTGGGATATAGTGGCGGTATTTAGCTGCTCTGCAAGTGGATTAAATTGAGCAGGTTTAATTCTGGCCCGTGCTGTTTCCTGCAGTAAAACATTTATGTGCTGCTGTTTTTGCTGCATTTTATCATATACCGGTTCGGGAAGTAAGCCGATGCGGCGCCCATGCTGCATTAAACGCAAATCAGCATTATCGTGGCGCAACAGCAAGCGAAATTCTGCCCGGGAGGTAAACATCCGGTAGGGTTCCATAATGGTTTTATTGATCAGATCATCGATTAATACCCCGATATAGGCTTCGGTGCGGCTCAGAATCAGCGGTTCTTCCTCACGCAACTTGCGGGCAGCGTTGATGCCTGCCATGAGTCCCTGGGCAGCGGCTTCTTCATAACCGGAGGTTCCGTTGATCTGGCCGGCAAAATAGAGCCCCGCGATATCGTGGGTTTCCAGGGTGTGCTGAATTTGATATGAGGGTAAAAAATCGTACTCTATCGCATATCCGAGGCGAATGATCTGTGCTTTTTCCATGCCCGGTACCGAGCGGAGTGCCTTTAGCTGAATATCTTCCGGGAGACTGGTAGCAAATCCGTTGATATATACCTCGGGATTATCCATGCCTTCCGGTTCCAGAAACAGCAGATGACGCTCCTTGTCCGCAAAACGAACCACCTTGTCTTCAATCGACGGGCAGTAGCGGGGACCCAGGCCGCTGATCATCCCGGTGAACAGGGGTGAGCGATCCAGGCCGGATTTTAAATGCTGGTGAGTTTCTTCCCGGGTGTAAGTAATATAGCAGCTGGTTTGCGGCTGCGAAATGTGAGTGGTCTGAAAGGAAAAGGGTACTGCCGGATCATCAGGTTTCTGTTCTTCCAGCTGACTGAAATCAATGGAATCCCGGTGAACCCGGGGGGGCGTTCCGGTTTTCAGGCGGCCAGCGGTAAACCCCAGCTCAACCAGGGCTTCTGTCAGTCCCTTAACCGGTAATTCACCTGCTCTGCCGCTGGAAATCGTATTTAACCCGATATATATTTTACCATTGAGGAAGGTACCGCAGGTGAGGATGAGAGCCCGGCAGGGAAGAATTTCTCTATCATTCAGAATGGCTGCTGTTATGTGGTCATTTTTGACCTGCAGGCCGTTAACCGAGGCTTCTATTACCTCCAGATTTTGCTGGTTTTGAACCGTTCTGCGGGCAGCCCGGGCATAAGCCAACCGGTCCGCCTGGGCACGGGGCGACCAGACCGCCGGACCCTTGGACTTATTCAGCACCTTGAAATGAATACCCACTTCATCGGTTAGTTTGGCCATCTCTCCCCCCAGGGCGTCAATTTCCCGCACCAGGTGGCCCTTGGCCAGACCTCCAATGGCTGGATTACAGGACATTTTACCGATGGTGTCGATACGCAGGGTGACCAGGGCGGTCTTCATGCCCAGGCGGGCCGCGGCCAAAGCAGCCTCTATACCGGCATGCCCACCACCAGCGACTACAATGTCATATGCTTTCTGCAAAAAATCCCTCATGTTTCACGTGAAACGATTACTTACCAATGCAGAACTGGCCGAAGATATGGTTAAGCAAATCTTCGCTGCTGACTTCCCCTACAATCTCGCCTAAAAAATCCAGCGCGCTGCGCAGTTCTGATGCTAAAATAACTTCATCCAACCCCGAATTGACCCCCGCAATGAAATTTTGCAGGGAATTCCTGCCCAGGGCCAGAGCTTCCTTGTGACGCGCATTGGTAATAACGACATCTTCTTCATCTACCGCAGCCTCACCCAGTAAACTATTTTTAATACGTTCTTTCAGCTGATCTATGTTTGTGCCGGTTTTTGCGGATACTTCAACCAGTGAAGTTTCCAAATCATGTAACTGCTCCAGAATATGGCCGTTCCGTCCCAAATCCTGTTTGTTCAGCACCACGATAAAAGGCACCTTCCCTTTTACATTGAGTTTTAAATATTCAATAAAACGCCGGTCATCCCCATCCAGCTGCCGGTGGATCTCAAATATTGCCAGGATCAGATCCGATGATTCAATATGGGTTAGGGCCCGTTTTACCCCCATCTCCTCGATCATCTCCAAAGTCTCCCGAATACCTGCAGTATCAACAATCTGAATGGGAAATCCTTCAATCTGGGTATATTCTTCAATATAATCCCGGGTGGTTCCGGGAATTTCGCTGACCAGAGCACGATCCTTCTCTGCCAGAGCATTTAACAGACTCGATTTCCCAACATTAGGTTTCCCCAGCAACAGCAGCTTCAGGCCCTCCTGATACAGGCGGCCATAGTCATAAGTATGCAGCAAATGGTCAATATCTTGCGATAGTATCCGCGCCCGTTCCCGCACATCTGCTTTATCATAAACCTGGATATCGTCTTCGTTAAAATCCAAATTCACCTCTAACAAAGAAGCCAGTTGCATTAATTCGTCGCGGATGGCGCAAATTTTTTGAGACAAACCGCCTTCCAGCTGCCGTAGGGAACATGTCAAGCCGCGGCGGGTTTTGGCCCCAATGACGGCAGCCACCGCCTCGGCCTGGGAAAGATCCAGTTTATGGTTTAAGAAAGCCCGCTGGGTGAATTCGCCCGGCTGCGCGACCCGGGCTCCCAGGGCAACAATTTCCTGAATAATCTGCTCAATGATGACCGGATTTCCATGACAGGAAATTTCAATCAGGTCTTCACCCGTGTATGAGTGAGGGGAGTGAAAACAGATAACAACACACTCATCAATCATTCGCCGCCGGTCGGCTGTCCATATCTCCCCGTGAACAGCCTTTCGATCTTCTTTTTCCTCAATTTGTTTGGAAAACAACTGGTTCAGAAAAGTTAGCGAGCGGGCGCCGCTCATTCGCACCACCGCTATTGCTCCCTTGCCCGTGGGGGTGGAAAGGGCTATAATGGTATCTTCGCTATCAAATCGCTTCATTTATGATGAAAACACTACTTTTTTCTCTTCCCCCGGGCTGACTTTCCGGGCTTCTTGGGCTGCGTATTCACCTTGGCGGGCGGTGGGGCAGACTCACCATTGGGATGCATCTTCTTCTTAATCATCCGGGTTTGAATCATACTTAAGACGTTAAATATCGCATAATAAAGGTTTAAACCGGAGGGTAATGAATAGAATATGAAAATGAGAAATACCGGCATAAAGTACATCATAAGTTTCTGTTTGGGATCGGTCATGGTCATCTTTGATTGCCAGATCATGGTTATTCCCATAAAGATCGGCAAAATATGAATATTATCGCCGATAAAAGGGAGCTCGAATCCCAGATAAAGAGCATCTGGCGCAGACAAATCGGTGATCCATAAAATAAACGGTTGATTTCTTAGCTGAATAGTAGAACGAAAGACATTAAACAGAGATATGAGCACCGGCATCTGTAGCAGCATTGGGATACACCCCCCCAGCGGATTAACTTTGTGCTCTTTGTACAGTTTCATCATCTCTTTATTTATCCGCTGTGAATCATCTTTATACTTTTCCCTCAATTCCGTCATTTTAGGCTGCAGATACTGCATTTCACTCATTGACTGGTAGCTTTTCTTGGTCAGGGGATGAAGCAAGAGCTTAATGAGAATCGAAAACACGATGATCACAAATCCATAGTTGGGTATAAAACGGTACAGAAATTTAAAGGCTGGAATGATCAACAGGCTGATTGGTCGGAATATCCGCTCATACCAACCTTTGTTCATGATCAGATCTTCCAGATTGGCGTCATATTCTTTTAATACATAGTAATCCAACGGACCCATATAAACGGTAAAATTGTCCGTATGGCTTTTTAATGGTTCAAACTGCTTTTCAATATTAAAAGTGAAATTCTTTACGGGAACATCATTGCGGGCTGATTTGACGCCTCCTATGGTAACCCCGTTGACGCGTAAGGGATCTGCGGGGATGAGAGAGACTAAAAAATACTTACTTCTAATAGCTGCCCACTCTACGCTGCCATTCAGATCTTCTTCGCCATAATTTTCCGAGGCATCCACATCGAATAGTTCATCCGCCATAAAAGCATAAGCACGGGAGTAGTTCAAATCATCATCAACATTTTTCTCGCTAGAAGGTATTCCGTTATCCCAACCGATGAAATATCGGCGGTTAATCACATATCCCTGTAACCCTTCAAATCGAACTGTCAAATCATAAGAATAGCGATCATAATAAAATGTTATGGTTTTTACGATACGCCCACCCCGGATCGGAAGATAAAACTCCATAGTATATTCCGGATTATCACGGCTCAGGTCAATTTTCTTACCCGCATAAGAATCAACATGAAAATTATAGTCGTTTAAACTGATCTCTTTCCCATCAATATTTAAAAAATTCAGTTTGAGGGCGTTTTCCTGAATGAGGTTGACCAACCCTCCCTGGTAATACTGATAATCCTTCAGTTCCCAACTGAGTGGATTACCACCTCCCACGCTGCTCCAGGTACATACCAGAAGGTCGGTTTCGATGGTAATTGTTTTCTTTTCGGATTCTTCTTGAATTAGTAACGCTTCTGCGGTGTTTGGCGAGATATTATCTGTTATTTCTGGTTCCTCGGGTATGCTGCTTTGGACTTCTTTCACCGAATCGGTTGCAAGGGTGGCGATAGTGCTATCGGCTGGTACTGAGGCCGGTCTCCGGGCAGGTGGTTGATCCCCGGTAACCCATTTTTGGTAAAAAGGCATCGATATGGTAATCAGGACAATTAAAACGATTCCAATGATTGTGCGTTTGTCCATTATAAATCCTCTATTTGTGAAGGAGGGACGGGGTCGAAGCCGCCCGTATGAAAGGGATGACATTTTGACAGGCGCCGGAAACTAAGCCAACCCCCTTTCCAAACCCCATATCTCTCAAACGCCTCCTGGGCATAAGAGGAGCAGCTTGGATAGAAACGGCAACTGGGTGGAAACAGGGGAGAAATTAACCTCCGGTAAAATTTCAGAATATATACAAACAGATATTTCATGTCTCACTTCAACGATTTTATCTGATCCACGATTGCGTGAAAATTATTTGCAAAGATTTTAATCGAAAAAACAACCTCATCTCCCTCAAATTGCAGGCGGTTTAAGCGATACGCTTCTCTAAGGAGGCGTTTCATGCGGTTTCGCTGCACTGCATTTCCAATTTTTTTACTGACTAAAAAGGCCACGCGGGTTCTACCCGAAGCATAGATAAATGTATTAAATATATGACCGGGGATGCGTTTTCCAGAATGCAACACCTTTTCAATCTCAACTTTTTTCTTCAGGATCAGGTCTTTAGGGAGCGTAAAACGCCTGTTAGAATTCATCGCTAACGGACAATCTCTTACGGCCCCTTGCCCTGCGACGTGCCAGTACCCTTCTCCCGTTTTTAGTACTCATTCTCTCCCGAAATCCGTGTTTATTTTTTCGTTTCCGGTTGTGTGGCTGATAGGTACGCTTCATGATTCCTCCATATATCTCAAAATCAACTTCATATCAATATAAGCCCAGTAATTAAATAATATTTTTGGCCTATGTCAACCACACCTTCATTTTTTAAGATAATTAAAGCGGATTTAATTATAGAGGGCACAAAGGGGCTGCGCAACAGGGAAAGGTTATTCCCAGCTCAGCAGATGAAGATTTTTTTTATCAAATTTTGCATAACTGAAATTTTCAATCCAGTCACCCAGGTTGATGTAGACCTTTTTTCCCAGCTCTTGATAGCGTGGTGAATGGAGGTGTCCAAAGATGGCGTAATCGAAACCTTCATCAAATTTCTTGACTGCGCGGGAGATATAATCGTCATCCAGTGGGGGCGTATCCCGGCTGGTATGCCGGCGACTGAGAGAAGAGATCCACTTTGCAAATGGAATACCCACATCAGGATGAAGAATACTAAAGAGAAAGATATTCACCCGGTTGCGAAATACTCTCTTCAAAAAGCGATAGCCGGTGTCATCTTTCGCCAGTCCATCACCATGAAAGATATAAAAACGCTTCCCAGCACAAGACCATTCTACTTCATCAAAATGGATGTGAAAACCAAACTCTGATGCCAGATAGTCGCGCATCCAGAAATCATGATTCCCGGCCACGTAATGCAGGTCAATTCCCAATTCTTGCATGCGGTTCAAGCCGCACAAGATGCGGGTATGCCCCCTGGGAAGCACCGAACGATATTCAAACCAGAAGTCGAATAAATCCCCTACAATAAATAAGCGTTCCCCTTTCTCGGAAACATGATTAAAAAATTGAAGCAGTTTTTCTTCCTTCAGACGTTCCAATTCTGGAGATCCTGCTCCAAGATGGGCATCCGATATAAAATATGTATTACCCATTTTCTCCCGGTTACTAACCATGAATTTTAAATTTAGACCAGCTGAAGCCGAGATGCAAATGATGAACCATTTCGACTATGAATAGTCATCCTGCTAGAATCCTTTTCCTAAGATTTCCCGGGCATCCGAGACGATCATAAAGGCTTCCGGATCATGAAGCAGAACTATGTCGCGCAAGTGGTAGATCTGAGTGGAATCCACAACTACCATTAACAGGTTTTTTTCTTCACCGGAATAAAGCCCTTTTGCTTCCAGGATGGTTGCACTTCGTCCCAGATCGGAAATAATATGTTCTCCTATCTCCCGGGCATGATTGGTAACCAGATGAACAACCTTGGCAAACGGTTTACCGGTTAAAATCAGGTCCACTACCTGTGAGGCTATAAAAATAGTGAGAAATCCCCACAACGCCAATTCCACATTTCGGAAGGTGATAGCTGCGGAGGAAATCACAAAAATGTCTATGGCGAATAGAACCTGGCCGGTTTTGAAGCGGGTTTTCTGCGAAATAATCCGTGCAATCACGGTTCCCCCGCCTGCAGAGGCATCGCCCTTAAAAACCAGGGCCAAACCAACCCCTACCATGACACCGCCATAGATGGTCGCCAGCATTAGTTGGTCAGTAAGCCGTTCAAAATGCAAGTTGATGATAAAAAAGTCAGTTAAAAAGGAGGCCAGAATGATTGCATAAATCGTGCGCAGCAGAAACTTTTTACCAAAATACTTTAATCCAATCGCCAAAAGAGGGAGGTTCAGTGTCAGCATAATGGCCCCGGTTGGAAATCCACTCAGGTAGTGGCCGACGATGGAGAGACCGGCAACCCCACCGGTGGCAATTTTATTAGGTATCAGAAAAAATACCAGTCCGGACGCCAAAAATACCGCGCCCAGCGTAATATAGATCAAGTTGCGAACAAACCAATATCCCTTGATTTCCATGGCATTTTATTTATTGTTTAGCAATCCGGTCAGTTTTTTTAATGAAAAACACAACTAAATTTTAATATACACTCCAGGTCAGGTAAAATCTATAATATATTTCGCAGGTATAATTTCCAGATATACTAGTAGAATTCTTAGTCCGACTAGATCTACTTTGTGAAAAAATGCTTGAAAGTAATAGGCTTAGATTGATATATTTTTCGCCAATCCTGTTTGTAAAATGAACGGTATTGGCAGAATAACTTTGAGAAAGAGAATGCAAGAATGAAAACTTTTCCCGGTGGTGTACATCCCTTCGAAGGAAAAAATTATACAGAAAAGAAGAAAATCGAAGCCCTGCCTCGCCCCAAACTCGTCACCATACCCCTGCAACAACACATCGGTGCACCGACCAAACCCTTGGTAGAAAAGGGTCAGGAAGTAAAAACAGGCGAAAAATTGGCAGAGGCAGAGGGATTCGTCTCTGTCCCGGTCCATGCTTCCATTTCCGGCAAAGTTAAAGGAATTGAGGATATCGACCACCCGGTGGCCGGACGAGGACCTGCCGTTGTGATAGAAGCCGGCGAAACAGAGGAATGGGTAGATACCGTCAAAATGGAAGAAAAATACCTGGCTCTGCCTGTTGAGGAGATGCGGGAGCGTATCAAGGAGGCCGGGCTGGCCGGTTTAGGCGGGGCAACCTTTCCGACCCATGTCAAATTAGCTCCTCCCAGCGACAAAAAAATCGATGTCGCTCTTCTGAATGGAGTGGAGTGTGAACCCTATCTCACAGCAGATCATCGTCTGATGCTGGAAAATCCGGAAGAGATTATCAAAGGATTCCGGATCATTATGAAAATATTGGGTGTACAGCGGGGTATTATCGGTATCGAAAGCAATAAAAAAGACGCTGCAGAAGTAATTAAAAAACAGATTTCCGCAGAGAGCGGGATGGAGATAGTTGTTCTGCCGGTTAAATATCCTCAGGGCGCTGAAAAACAGCTCATTAAAGCTACCCTGCATCGCGAAGTACCCTCCGGCGGACTGCCTATGGATATCGGGGCAGTGGTCCAAAACGTGGGCACCGCGAAAGCTGTATACGACGCGGTAGCCTCCCGCAAGCCTCTGATAGAGCGGGTCGTGACGGTCACCGGAACGGGAATTAAAGATCCTAAAAACCTGATGGTACCCATCGGAACCCATTTTCAGGACATGATAGATTTTTGCGGTGGACTGACCGAACATGCAGCAAAAATAATCATGGGGGGACCCATGATGGGAATTGCCCAACCACATCTCCAGGTACCGGTGATAAAGGGGACTTCGGGTATTTTAATACTGGATGAAAAACGGGCTCATCTGGCGAAAGAACAAACCTGTATCAATTGCGGACGCTGCGTGTTTGTTTGTCCGTCCCATTTACTCCCCACATCGCTACAACGTCTGGTGTATCACGAACGATATGAGGAAGCGGAGCAGCTTAACATCATGGATTGCATCGAATGCGGTTCCTGTTCTTATATCTGCCCGGCAAACCGTTATTTGGTTCAGAGTATCCGCCACGGAAAACGGCAGCTATTACAATTAAAAAAGAAAGCCGGTTAGCTACTCCGGTAAAAAATAGATGTTTTTTTAGTCAGGAATGCCCATCCAGATAAAAGCGAGACAACTATATGGCTGAAACACCAAAAAAACTATACCTCTCCTCTTCCTCGCCTCACGTCCGGGACAGCGATTCGATCCCAAAGATAATGTGGACGGTCAATATTGCACTCATACCTGCCCTGCTTATGTCATATTATTTTTTTGGTCCCAAGGCATTGTGGATTACGCTGCTAGCGGTCATTGCCGCGGTAGTAACAGAAGGGGCAATTCATAAACTGGCAAAAAAGCCGCTGCAAATCCAGGATGGTTCTGCAGTTATAACCGGAATCCTGCTTGCTTTCAATCTACCTGCTTCGGTACCGTGGTGGATGCCGGTGGTTGGATCAGTTTTCGCTATCGCTATTGTCAAAGAGCTTTTTGGCGGATTGGGAAATAACATCCTGAATCCTGCTCTGGCAGCCCGGGCCTTTCTTCTGGCATCCTGGCCGGTGGAGATGACGGCCAGCTGGGTGGCACCGCGGGAAGGCACCATCTCGGGTATTAATGGCCTAACCAGTGCAACGCCACTTAATCTTCTTAAACAATCCGGAAAGATCATTGCCAATCCGGAGAATTTCGAACCATCCCAGGTACAGGCTGCCCAGAATGCCATTGCGAACTTATCCAGCAGTTATAGCAATCTCCTTATCGGTAATATAGGGGGATGTATCGGAGAAACCTCGGTCATTGCCCTTCTCATCGGGGCATTGATACTGTTCTACCGTCATGCCATTAGCTGGCATATTCCTTTTACTTATATTGGAACCGTGGCGGTATTTTCCTGGATCTTCGGAGGATCCGAGGGTCTCTTCACCGGAAATTGGATCTTTCATATTCTCTCCGGGGGATTAATTCTCGGCGCCTTCTATATGGCCACTGATATGGTTTCATCACCGGTAGGACACCGGGGGCAAATTATCTTCGGGGTTGGTTGTGGTATACTCACGGCGACAATCAGAATCTGGGGGGGATACCCGGAGGGGGTGAGCTATGCCATCATCCTCATGAATCTGGCTGTTCCTTTAATTGACCGATATGCGGTTCCTAAAGTGTTTGGAGAGGTAAAAAGCAAATGAGTAATATCTTACGATTGAGTGTTGTTCTGACCATCATTACTGTGGTGGCCGCCTTTGTTCTGGCTGAAATTTACAGCGTTACCAAGCCCCTGATTGAGCTGCAGAAGCAGGCCAAAACCCAGGAAGCATTACAGTTTGTTTTGCCGGATGCCCAGCTCATGGCGGCTGTTACCCGTAAGGTTCCGGTAAAAGATGGGGACGGGATAACGCTTTATGAAAAAGAGGTGATCATGTACTACCGGGCTTTCGCCGATGCGGACAGCCAGCGGCTTATTGGCTATGCCTTTAAAGCAGAGGGTAACGGATACAGCAGCGTCATAGAGACCATGGTTGGAATCGATACCACGGGTACTATTAAAAATATCAAGATCATCTCGCAGAAAGAGACACCCGGGCTGGGTGCGCTCGCAGAAAACAGCGATGAATTTACCGGAAAAAAATGGAGCACCCAACAGTTTAAGGGCAAAACTGTGGATCAAATGAAGGTTGATAAAGACGGGGGGGAGATTGTCAGTATTACCGGGGCGACCATCACCTCCCGCACCATTGCCAACTCTATCCGGGATGAATTAAACGTTTTGTTACCTCAGATAGCCCCATCACAGGATCAACAAGCTGAGGAGAATTAAGTATGTCTGTCGTCACTGAATTTGTTAAAGGGATCTATAAAGAGAATCCGGTATTTCGTTTGGCCCTGGGCTTATGTCCAGTCCTGGCAGTCAGCACCTCCATTTTCAATGCAATCGGGATGGGTGCTGCCACCACCTTTGTTTTACTTAGCTCAAACATTATCGTTTCACTTCTTATCCTGCTCTTTTCCAAAATTCTATCTGAGGATGGTCAGAAAAGTATCAATAAAATCCGCATTCCCATGTTTATCGTCGTTATTGCCTCTTTTGTTACTATTGTAGAGATGGTTATGTCGGCCTATTTTCCGGTTCTGGCGGAATCGCTGGGCATTTTTATTCCTCTTATCGTGGTCAATTGTATCATCCTGGGTCGGGCTGAAGGATTTGCCAGCAAAAATCCGCTGCTTCCCTCCATTGCAGATGCTATTGGTATGGGAGTCGGTTTCACCCTGGCGTTAGTTGCTATTGCCTTTATCAGGGAGTTGCTGGGTAGCGGGGCACTTTTGGGTCTGAACCTTATGGGTGCAGATTTTAAACCGGTCTTGCTAATGATCCTTCCTCCGGGAGCTTTTCTGGTAATCGGTCTTTACCTGGGATTATTAAACTGGCTGGATTCCCTAAAAAAAGAATCTTAAAAGGATATAAGTTATGGAATACGGTATTTTCCAAATCATCATCCTATCCATATTTATCAACAACTTTGTGTTGGCAAGATTTCTGGGTCTATGTCCTTATATGGGGGTTAGCAAGCAATTGGATTCTGCCATCGGGATGGGAATGGCAGTGACTTTTGTGATGACAATCGCCTCGCTGGTCACCTGGCTACTTTACACTTTTTTCCTGGCACCTACCTACCAGAATGTTTTTTATACCATATTTAATACTCCGATTCAAAATGTACCGGACCTCACCTTTCTGAGAACTATTGTTTTTATTCTGGTGATCGCTTCACTGGTGCAGTTCATCGAGATGTATATTCAAAAAGTGAGTCCCACGCTTTACCGCGCCCTGGGTATCTATCTACCACTCATTACCACTAACTGTGCCATCCTGGGAGTGGCGGTGCTGAATATCGATCTCTTCTTTGCCGATGGCCTTCCCAAAGAAGGAAGTTTTATCAACACCCTGGTGCAGGCATTTTCAGCAGGCATCGGTTTCACTCTGGTATTGGTGCTAATGGCCGGAATACGGGAAAGGTTGGAACTGGCAAATGTACCCAAACCCTTGCAGGGGCTACCAATTGCCTTCATCGTGGCAGGATTGATGTCCATTGCTTTCCTGGGATTCTCGGGCATGAATATCGAATAAGCTTAAAACGCCATAAAATCTCCACCACTGGCAGATTAAAATGCCTTTTATTTAACAGAATACCCCTTATATTTAGGGGATTTTTTTGTCAGCAGGAGCTTTATTGAAAATCAACGAAAAAGAAATGCCCTTTTTAGAACATCTGGAGGAGTTCCGAAACCGCATCATTAAAGCCATTATTGGTGTAATAATCGGAGCCGTGATCTGTCTTATCTTTTCCAAGCAGCTCTTGAATGTGCTTCTGTGGCCTACCACCAGAGTGGATATGCCGATTGATATTCAGGTCCTGAAGGTACAAGGAATGTTTATAGTAACCTTGGAAATCGCCTTCTTTGGGGGCATTCTGGTTAGCCTGCCATTTTTACTTTATCAGGTCTGGATGTTTATTGCACCCGGCCTGTACAGGAATGAAAAACGATACATTCCCAGGGTTATCGCTTCGGCTACCCTTCTTTTCCTGACCGGAGTGGCCTTCGCATATTTCTTAATATTTCCGTTTGCACTGGAATTTTTTCTGGGATTGGCCCCGGAAACGGTTCAGACCAATATTGCGATTGACTTTTATATCAGCTTCATAATTCGGTTGCTGGTAATATTCGGAGTAGTTTTTCAACTGCCCATCATGAGCTATTTTCTGAGCAAAATGGGAATTATCACCCCGGTTTTCATGCGTAAACACCGCCGGCACTCTATTGTGATAATTTTTGTCATGGCAGCGCTTTTTACACCACCCGACCCCTTTACCCAGGTGATGCTGGCAATTCCCTTGATTCTACTTTATGAGATATCAATTTATATTTCATATTTGGTGCATAAGTCCAAGAAAAACCGTGATAAAGATAAACCTGAAGAAGCTGTTGAACCTTAAAATGATTAAGCTTAAGTTTAGATTATAATAATAGAACACGGATTAAGCGGATTTTCGCAGATAAATATATTAAAGAAAAACCTAATTATAGCCCTTTTATAAGTAAAAACAAATTATCATTAATCCGTGTAGATCCGTTCTTTTCAGCGTCATCAGTTTTCTAAGTTTTTGTTTCAAATTGATAATTATCATTAGGTGAATATGGCACTGGCAGCCAAAACTATTTTCAAACCGTTCCAGGAAGATTTAGAGACTTTTCGGGAGTATTTCAAGAGTTCCATGGCCTCTAATCTGCGAATTGTGGATGAAGTGGCTAAATACCTGGTACGGCACAAGGGAAAGCAATTGCGTCCTATGTTGACAATCGTAGCTGCCAAGACCCTTGCCCAGCCCACCCAGGCCAGCTATATGGCCGCAGTGGTGGTAGAACTTTTGCACACTGCAACCCTGGTGCATGATGATGTGGTGGATGAGGCAGAGCTGCGACGAGGATTTCCCACCATAAACAAAATCTGGAAAAATAAAATATCCATCCTGATGGGTGACTACCTGCTCGCTAAATCCCTGATCATTGCTACGGAAATCGGGAATATTGAACTAATGAACGTTATTGCAAATGTTGCGAAAAGCATGAGCAAGGGAGAGTTGCTACAGATTCAAAAGGCTCGCAAGCTGAATATTACCGAAGAGGAGTATTTTCAGCTGATCAAGGACAAGACCGCCTCGCTTATATCGGCATGCTGCGAAATCGGTGCTATGACTACTGCCGCCAGTGATGAAGAACGCGAAAAATTAAAAAATTTTGGCATGAATCTGGGCATTGCATTTCAGATCAAAGACGATTTGCTGGACTATCAGAGCAAGGTTGGTATTCTGGGGAAACCGGTGGGTCACGATCTGAAGGACAAAAAGATCACCCTGCCCTTATTGTACGCATTTCAAAACTCGGGGACCGGAGACCGTAAACGGGTATTGCGTATGATGAAAAACGGAGTGAAGAGAAAGCAGATTGACCAGATTGTTCATTTTATTCATGACCGCAACGGACTTAAAATGGCCGAAGATAAAGCTATCTATTTTAAGGAGCAAGCACTTCACGAGCTGGAAAATCTCCCCACCAGCACAGCACGGGACGCATTGGCAGACCTGGCGGAATTCGTGGTGAACCGTACCAAATAATATATCGACTCCTTACCTTCCCCGCATAGAACATGCAAAATATCAATAAAATATTGATCATCCGTTTTTCTTCCCTGGGAGATGTGGTTTTAGCCACCCCATTAATTCGATGGTTACGACAACACTTCCCCGAGGCAGAGCTGGATTTTCTGGTGCGACAGGAGTACGCCGAATTGCTGCACCACAATCCGGGGATTGATCAGCTGATTGAGTTTGACGTAAAACCCGGATTTAATAGTTTAAGGAAACTCAAGAATCGTCTCAAAAGCAGTAACTATGATGTGGTTCTGGACATTCACAATAACCTGCGCAGCCGTTATCTCTGTCTGGGTATGGCCAGTTTTTTTTCCGGGACCCGGATTTTGCGGATTCGAAAGCAACAATTCATTCGTCTTTTGCTGGTTAAATTTAAAATCAACCTTTACCGGCGTCTTTACGGGCGGGTCATTCCAGTGTGGGAAAAATATCTGAGAACCGCAAAACCGTTGGTCGGGAAAATGGAGACAGGAGACAGCCTGCCTGGCGACACCAACCCGTCTGGCCGCCGGACAGGTCAGACAGGGAGACTGGAAATTTTACTATCTGATGAGGCTGTCAACAGAGCAGAAAAAATTAAGGAAGATTTGCTCAAAAATAAGCCTTATATCACTTTGGCTCCCGGTGCCAAACATTTCACCAAGCGCTGGCCGGCAGAATATTATTCGGAACTCATCAAACGAATATTTCAGGAAACAAAAATAGAAGCAGTCCTTATCGGAGGGGACGATGATGTGGAAGTTTCAGAAAATATTCTAAAAGGTTTCGACGACGAAGCAGTTATGTCATTGGTGGGGCAGCTTTCTATTCAGGAAACAGCTGCCGTGATAAAGGGTTCCAGCCTGCTGATTACCAACGATTCCGGATTAATGCATGTGGCGGATGCACTGGCGGTGCCGCTGATTGCCATTTTCGGTTCAACAGTAGAGGAGTTGGGATTTTTTCCTGGCGGTCCGGAGGCAATTGTTATTCAGAATTCGGGGCTTTATTGCCGACCCTGCTCTCATATCGGCCGTAGCCATTGTCCCAAAACACATTTCCGCTGTATGCAGGAGATAACTCCGGAAATTGTTTGGCAAACGGTTCGTGAAAAACTGGGTGTTACCCCAAAAAAAAGAGGCCGGATGTAATTCCGGCCCCTCAAGAAAATTTCTTCCAATCAAAGATACTAATGCTTCGCAGCCCGCATCGCTAATTCACGGTCAAACATGTAGATACTGCCACCATGTGTTTCAATCAGTTTAATTTTATCCAGAATAGTATTAAACTGACCCTCTTCTTCTACTTGCTCCTCCACAAACCAGTTTAAAAAATTTACAGAGGCGTAGTCTTTATCTTTCAGCGCCATATCGTATATTTTATGAATAGATTTTGTCACTGCTTCTTCATGTTTCAGGCCGATTTCAAACAGATTCTTGAAAGATTTGGCTTTGGGAAGTTCTCCCGGAAAGGTAGAAATGGCCGGACTTCCGCCGATATCGAGTACGAAACGAATAAATTTCTTCATATGTTCGCGCTCTTCCTCGGCTTGTTGGTAAAAGAATGCTGCCGCCCCTTCAAAACTTGCTTCGTCTGCCCATAACGCCAACGCCAGGTAAGAACGGGAAGCGAATTCTTCCATTGCAATCTGTCTATTTAAAGCATCCAATAAATTCTTTTTTGCCATCACAAGTCTCCTTTATTTTTCTTTTATTAAATGTTATATAAGTTATCAATTAGAATCACAAATATACAAAAAAGTTACAGTTAGTGAAAATTGAATTTTTGATTCATATTAATCCCGCTTTGTCAAAAATGTGTTCCACATGGATCAAAATGCTCCAAATCAATAATTTTATGTGTCGAGCACGCTTTAAAAAAATCAATTCTCTTGACTAAATTTGGCCCTGTGTGTATTTTTTCACGGACATTTGATGATGACAAGGAGTGAAACGGCGTGAACGTACAAATTATCTCATCTCTTATTACTCTGGGTGGTTTGGGACTGTTATTTGGCGCAGTTCTGGCCTATGCCTCTAAAATATTCCATGTGGAAAAAGATCCCCGAATTGAAGAAATCAATGAGGTGTTGCCGCAGGCAAACTGCGGCGGGTGTGGATATCCGGGCTGTCTCAATTACGCAGAAGCAGTGATTACCGAAGAAGCCAAGATAAATCTATGCGCTCCCGGCGGAGAGGAAACAATTAACAGGATTGCCGAGATTCTGGGGGTCCAGGCGGAAGCCCAGAACCCCATGGTGGCGGTGGTGAGATGCCAGGGTGCCCATGGCATCGCCAAGGATAAATTTCTCTATGAAGGCATCGAAGACTGCACCGCCGAGAATCTGATTCTGGGAGGACACAAATCCTGTGAATATGGCTGCCTGGGACACGGTTCCTGCGTAACAGCCTGTCCGTTCGAGGCCATGGCCATGCTGGACAATGGTTTGCCGACTGTTTTCGAAGATAAATGCACCGCCTGTGGTATCTGTGTAGAAACCTGCCCCAAAGGAATCATGCAGCTGATTCCCCGCTCCCAAAAGGTTTTTCTGGGATGCATTAACCGGAACTCCGGAAAATCTGTGCGAGAAGTCTGCTCCGTCGGCTGTATTGGCTGCGGTCTCTGTGCGAAACCTAATATTACGCCTTCCGAAAAGGTGGAAATGTCAGAGAACCTGCCGCTGGTGCCGGAAGACTGGGAGGACTTCAACATGGCAGTCAAGCGTTGCCCCACTAAATCCTTCGTAGTACGAATACCCTCCGAAGAAGCTGAACCGAAGGCGGAAGTCGCCGAAGAAGCTTCTGCTTGAAAATGTTCTCCGGTATAATGTCTTGATATTTATCTAAAATTGAATAGCTCCGATTTTTTCCGAGAGGAATCCTTCTGGGATAAATCAGGGCTCTTAATTGCCAAATCCACTGCCTTGGCACTTCAGTGCCAATATAAATAACAAAATCCAGCTTTTTCACATGGTCTGTCATCTGGTCCTTTAGTGGGCAGATCTGGCAAATAGCGTGACATGGATCGGCCGGTAACATGGGTAATATTTTTAACCCACCCCTTGATCCCCTCCCTTATGCATAAGGGAGGGGATTTTTAGGCTAGTGGAACTTTAGAACACTATGTGGGGAGGGTCAAAGTAAACAAACGGACCAAAAACTTTACATATTTAATGTTATATCTACTGACATGGGTCGCCCTACATTGAATAACTTTTTCCTACAAATATGAAAAAGAAATGTTTATATTTTCACTTCCTTGCTTCATCTTTATGATCTTTAATGGCAATAAACAAGGAGACTTTGAATCATATGCCACGTTCAATTTCCGGATTTTTAATCGATATAGATGGCGTTTTGCTTACCGGTAACCAGCGTGTGCCGGGTGCTCTGGAATGTGTCCAGTTTTTAAAAGAGCGGGAAATTCCCTTCCTTTTAGTCACAAACACCACCCGCCAGAGCCGTATTACCATCTGGCACCAACTTAAAAGAAGCTGGTTTCCCATCGAAGAAGCGGAAATATACACTGCACCACTGGCAGCTGTAAACTGGCTTAGAAGCCGGAAAGTAAAAGACATTAATCTCTTGCTATCCGGAAGTGCCGTCAATGATTTCAAAGAGTTTAAAATTACCGCCTACAATCCAGAGTACATTATTATGGGAGACATCGGACGCGATTTGAATTTCGACCGTCTTAACTCCACCTTTCGCATGATTATGAATGGCGCCAAAATACTGGCCCTTCAGAAAAATCGCTACTGGCAAACCGATGAAGGACTTACTATCGATGCCGGAGCCGCAGTTGCTGCATTAGAATATGCAACCAATAAACGCGCAACCCTTGTCGGCAAACCTTCAAAGGATTTTTTCCTGCAAGCCGCCAAAATCCTGGATATACCGGCCAATGAACTGGCCATGGTAGGAGACGATCTGGAGGCAGATGTCAGGGGCGCTCAAAAAGCGGGCCTGAGCGGTATTTTAGTAAAGTCCGGTAAATTCCGCGACGAGATCTTTGCCAAAGCCAAAACCAGGCCGGATGTGACCATCCCGTCCATTGCCAAACTTCCCAACTTCATCTCCAGTAAATGAGTTAATTCCAATGATTGTCACCACAACGCCCACCATTGAAGGAAAAAAGATCATTGAATACCAGAGAATCGTCACCGGTGAAGCGATCATGGGTGCCAACATTGTACGGGACATTTTTGCCAGTATCACCGATATCGTCGGTGGGCGCTC
>CBDUVK010000009.1:0-24303 GCA_965370645.1 uncultured bacterium | reverse complement strand
TACATTAATTGAGTTAGGGGATGTTTATCTGGGCCAGCTTCGTAATATAAAATTATTCAATGTTACAATTCACCTTCAACCGGTCATTCATGTATTTATACCTCTACTACCCTACAAAACAATTGCTAAATGAGTAGATCGGGCGAGACATTTTTTTTATATTGTTGCCCTTAAATATCCATTGGTTTTATTCTCTGGACAGGGTAAATTTTTCCTTCGGAGTAATGAGTTATGCGAGAATTTATCACCACCTTCAAGGTCCGCAGTTATGAGTGCGATTCATATGGTCATGTAAATAATGCAGTTTATCTGAATTATTTGGAATTTGCACGAATGTCCGCCCTGTTTGAGAAAGGTTTTACTTTAGATAAAATGAAAGAGAAGGGATATCTTGTTTTCGTAAAAAATATTGAGATCGAATACAGGAATCCGCTTTACCAGGATGATGAAATTTCAGTTAAAACATTTGCCAGCAAATCTCGGAACACCAGCGGAACTTTCACCCAGCAGATATTTCGAAAAGATGAGGACCAACCGGCAGCAGAGGCAAAAGTCACCTGGGTTTTTACCAATTTCAAAGGTAAACCTATCCCGATTCCAGCGGAAATCCGAGAGGCATTTGATATTAAGTAGCGATTATGACAGACACAAAACATCTATATACACATCGGGTGGCGGTTAACACCTATCTCATAAGAGATAATCGATTTCTTATGCTTAAAAGAAGTCAATCACCGCAAATCTGGTCACCACCAGGAGGACGCCTCAGGTTGGATGAAGATCCAATGAAAGGACTCATACGGGAGGTTAAAGAAGAAACCCAGCTGGATATTAAGGTGGTCGCCCCGGTAAATATCTGGTTTGGGATATGGCAACAGAATTGGCTTCTTTCGATCGATTATTTGGCTTACTCAAAAGCTGGAGAGATCATTCTGTCTGAAGAGCACAACGATTATAGATGGGTTTCCCTTCAGGAAATTGAGAAAGGCGTACCTGTAAATTTAGATCCCCAGGTTGGATTTAAACTATCAGACTTCCAAGAAGCCTGGAAAATGCATCTTTATCAACATGATTCCGGTCAGATATTGGATATAATGAGTGGAAAGTGAGATCAAAAATAATCTGTTTGAATTTATTTAGCATGACCCTTAAATTCAACATTCAATATTTATTAGACTTAACCTATTGATTATTAATAATTTAAATAATATAATAAACTACCCAATCGAAAATCGTTTTCGAGCGGTAAATATTTAGATAGTTGATTATTGAAGCGTCCATAGAGGAGATCAAAATGGCAGAAAGGATTACCCCGCGAAGCGAAGATTTCAACCGCTGGTATACGGATCTAATCATTCAAGGAAAACTGGCAGATTATTCCCCGGTAAAAGGTTGCATGGTGATCCGGCCTAATGGATATGCCATTTGGGAAAAAATGCAGCAATCGCTGGACAAAATGTTTAAAGATACGGGCCACGTAAATGCCTATTTCCCCTTGTTTATTCCTGAAAGTTTTATGAAGAAGGAGGCTGAACATGTGGAAGGCTTTGCACCTGAGTGTGCCATCGTGACCCGCGGTGGCGGAGAGGAATTAGAGGAACCTTTATATGTCAGGCCCACTTCCGAAACCATTATCTGGAGCATGTATAAAAAGTGGATTATGTCCTATCGTGACCTGCCTATTTTAATCAATCAATGGGCAAATGTGGTTCGCTGGGAGATGCGAACACGCTTATTTTTGAGAACCACTGAATTCTTATGGCAGGAGGGTCATACTGCTCATGCTACAGCAGAGGAAGCTGAGGAGGAAACATTAAAAATACTGGAAGTATATCGCTGCTTCGCCGAAGACTACATGGCTATGCCAGTAATAACCGGCCGAAAAACAGAGGCCGAGAAATTCGCCGGGGCAAACCATACTTACAGTATCGAAGCCATGATGCAGGATGGAAAGGCACTGCAGTCCGGAACCTCCCATAATCTCGGACAAAATTTCGCCAAAGCATTTGATGTGACTTTCCAGGACAAAGATGGTGCTGTTAAACATGTTTATGCCACCAGTTGGGGGGTAAGTACCCGACTCATTGGAGCACTGGTGCTTACTCACGGAGATGATCGGGGAGTAATTATTCCCCCGAAACTGGCCCAGACACAGGCGGTAATCATTCCGATCTGGCAGGAAGCCACCCGGAAGAAGGTTTTTGAATTTACAGGAAAGGTTCATGAAAAACTATCCCAACAATTTTCGATCAAGTTGGATGACCGGGATCAATACAAGCCGGGATACAAATATACGGAATGGGAAATGGTAGGTGTACCGGTCAGAGTAGAAATCGGCCCCCGGGATGTCGATAGTCAACAGGTTATGGTTGTCCGCCGTGATAATCGCCAAAAGATTCCGGTATCCTTAGATAATCTCAATTCAGCCATTGACGCTATCCTGAAGGATGTTCAAGAGGATCTCTATAAAAAGGCTCTTGATTTCCAAAAGGCCAACACCTATCATATTGATGATTACGAAGAATTCAAAAAGCTGCAGGAAGAAAAAAATGGATTTATACAAGCCTACTGGTGCGGATCTGCCGAATGTGAAGAAAAAGTAAAAAACGAAACGAAAGCGACCATTCGCAACATTCCTTTTGATCAAAAGCAAGAAAAAGGGAAATGTATATCCTGCGGTAAAAATTCTAATGGCAGGGTAATATTCGCCAAATCATATTAATAATTAGGAATTCAATATGTACTATCAAGCAAATTTTCAAAGGATGACGCCAGCAGTAAAGAACCTGCTATTGGCAAATATAGCAATTTTTATTTTACAATCACTGGCGGGTAATGATCTCAATGGTATGCTGATTCACGTTTTTGGATTGGTTCCCAAACTGGCATTTGAGAATTTCTTTATCTGGCAGTTTGCAACTTATATGTTTCTGCATGGGGGATTAGGACACATCTTTTTTAATATGTTCGCTCTCTGGATGTTTGGGGTTGAATTGGAAAACAACTGGGGAACCAAGGAATTTCTGAAATTTTATTTTCTAACCGGAATCGCGGCGGGTCTTTCCACTGCCATATTCAGTTGGGGTTCAACGATACCCACCATTGGTGCCTCAGGGGCCATATACGGAATTCTGGCAGCCTATGCCCTCTTCTTTCCCGATCGATACGTATATTTGTACTTACTTTTTCCCATTAAAATGAAATATCTGGCGGTAATTCTTGGTGTTATTGAGTTTATTTCAGCACGACACGGAGGTTCCGGAATTGCCCACACCGCACATCTGGGAGGCATGATTGTAGGATACATTTATTTACGCTACAAATATAGACACTGGGGAATTGGAAAGGATTTCTTTAAAAACTTTTTCAAGGGCGGGGGTAGACCCTACTAGGTAAAATTATATTTAACTCTATCAGCCTAATGGGGAAAATTCTTTATCAAATTTTTAATATTCTCAAATAGCCTGCAGAAGGGAAGTATCCTTTTATTCCTCACTCCATAGATTGGATAGAGCAATTGTAAAACAGGAAATTCAACGGAGACAAAGGTTATGAAGTTCAGGTGTCAGTGGGCGGGAAGCGATCCCCTTTATATTGAATATCACGATAAAGAATGGGGAAAACCCATTTTCGATGATCGTTTATTATTTGAATTTCTTATCCTGGAGGGCATGCAAGCCGGTCTGAGCTGGTCCACAATCTTGAAAAAAAGAGACAATTTCCGTATTGCTTTCAATAACTTTGAGGCAGAAATAATTGTGCGGTATGATCAAACTAAAGTAAAAGAACTTCTGGAAAATTCGGGTATCATCAGAAACAGGCTCAAAATTGAATCTGCCATTCAAAATGCCAAATCATTTCTAGAAATTCAAAATGAAGCTGGTAGTTTTTCTCATTATATATGGCAATTCGTAGACCACAAACCACTCATCAATAAATGGAAATCATTATCAGAGATACCTGCAAAAACAACTCTATCCGACGAGATGAGTAGGGATCTCAAAAAGCGAGGATTTAAATTTGTCGGCTCAACCATCTGTTATGCCTTTATGCAAGCGGTGGGCATGGTAAATGATCACATGGTTACCTGTTTTAGATACAAGGAATTGATCTAAAATTTAGATCACCTTTTTATACCATAGAGATCCATTAAAAGCCAATAAAGTAAAAAAATAATAATTAGATTCGTAAAGGAGTTTTCACATGATTTACAAACACCAGAATGATTCTATAGCGAAAATTTTAATGGTATTTCTATTGGTATGTCTTACCATGATGAGTTGCACCTCAGACAGTTCAGGAGTATCAAAAATGGGATTACCGAAACTAACAATTGAAAATGCTGTGAATGCCCTCATTGAAAAAAATGGAGAAACAGCCCGGCGACAAATTGAAATTGGCGTTAATCAGGTGGCTGCCCGTTGGAATTCCAACGATGGAACGGCAGATGACTTTAAGGAATTCTGTTTAAAATATTTTATTACAGATGAAAATGACAGAAAAGCTCTATTTACACGTCTCCAGAAAAACCAGGAAGTCTATCTGGGTCATATCCATCAGATTTCCCGCCAATTCAGATGGGCACTTGATGTTGATCGAGGCGAGGTTTATCCTATCGATTATCTGTATGCCAGCTTAGATCCGGAGGCTCATGTAAAGGCAGATGCCTTTAACATGAAGATTGCCTTTGTAGCCCTGCTTAATTATTCTTTGGAACCCCTGGAGACAAAAAATAGCGCAGGAATGGATTGGGATCGCGAAAAATGGGCCGAAATCCGACTCGCTGAAGAATTTATGACGCGCTTACCTTCTGAACTTGCCCAGCAGAAAACCGAGACCTACACCATGGCAGATGACTATATCGCCAATTACAATATTTATATGAATCAACTTCTGGATGATGAAGGTAAGAGGTTGTTCCCGGAAGATCTGAAACTGATCAGTCACTGGGGCTTGAGAGATGAATTAAAAGCCCAGTATGCGAATAAGGACGGATTCGCCCGACAGGAGATGATTCAAAAAGTGATGCAGCGTATCATCTTGCAGGAGATCCCGGAAAATGTAATCAATAGTGAAGAATATGATTGGAATCCCTTCACAAATGTAGTCTATGAACCAGGATCTAATACGACCATCTCATCTCGGTCGGAACCCAACACACGCTACCAGCATATCCTGAATATTTACCAGGCTGAAAAAATGATAGATCCCTACCACCCGCACGCCCCTTCCCTCATCGACCGCCGGTTTAAAATAAAGCGCGAATTATTGGAGCAAGAAGTAGAAGAGCTGTTAACATCAGTCACCTCGGCTCCAGTACTCAAAGAGATTGCGATTCTGATTCAGGATCGTCTGGGAAGACCTTTGGAGCCTTTTGACATCTGGTATACCGGATTTAAACCACGCACAGAGTATAGCGAGGAATTGCTGGATCAGAAAGTGGGAAAGTTATACCCAGATGTTGAATCTTTTCAAAAAGATATACCTTATATTCTTCGTAGAATTGGATTTAGTCCACAGAAGGCAGAATTTTTAGCGCAACACATTGCTGTAGATCCCTCCAGAGGCGCCGGACATGCCATGGGTGCCATGATGCGTGAAGATCGTGCCCATTTGAGAACCCGCATTCCGGAAGGTGGTATGAAATACAAAGGATATAATATTGCTATACATGAACTAGGGCATAATGTAGAACAGGTATTTTCTCTGAATGGCATTGATTACTACTCTCTGAATGGCGTTCCCAATACTGCCTTTACCGAGGCATTTGCATTTGTATTTCAATCTCGCGATATGGATATTCTGGGAATCAGCAGCAATGACCAGCAGGCGGAGGATTTAAGGGCACTCAATGATATGTGGGCAACCTTTGAAATTTCCGGAGTAGCCCTCACCGATATGTATATATGGCGGTGGATGTACGAAAATCCAAATGCAGATGCGGAACAGGTAAAACAAGCCATGCTGGAAATCAGCAAAAGTGTCTGGAATAACTACTTTGCTCCCCTTCTGGGAGTCAATGATCAGATCCTGCTGGCTGTCTATTCACATATTGTCGATGGTGGAATGTATACACCTGACTACCCATTGGGACATATTATTTCATTCCAGATTGAGGAATACCTTAAGGATCTTGCCCTGGCCACAGAAATGGAAAGGATGTGTAAATTAGGGAGATTATCGCCACAAATCTGGATGCAGCAGGCAGTTGGTGAAAAAATATCCGTCACACCGATGATTCATGCCGCAGAACTTGCTGTAAAGAATCTTAAATAATATATTCCGACAATTATAAATCAAATACGGCTGCGAGAAGGGCAATGAAAGTTGCCCCTCTTTTTCGGGTTTCATCTATCGCGTTTCAGGTTGGATTTAAGTTCAAATCTTGGTAGATTTTTCCGATAATATGTATTTTAAAGTTAAGGAGAATGATTATATGACAGTGGTGCCAAAGCATATGGCAATCTTAGTAGGTGGTGGTCCCGCCCCGGGCATTAACAGTGTTATCAGTGCTGCAACAATCCGGGGAGAAATCGAGGGTGTAGATGTTCTGGGAATTAAAGACGGTTTCAAGTGGATCATGCGGGGAGATATTTCCCATGTAAGAGACTTAAATATAGAAGATGTCAGTCGTATCCATTTCCGGGGAGGTTCCTATATTGGGATCGCTCGTGAAAATCCCACCAAAGACAAAAAATACTTAGAAAAAGTGGTTACTTCCTTACTTCGCTTGAATGTAGACAAACTAATCACCATCGGTGGTGATGATACAGCATATAGTGCCCTGAAAGTAGAAGAACTGGCCGCTGGAAGAATCCGGGTGGTACATGTTCCTAAAACCATCGACAACGATCTCGATCTCCCGCATGGCATTTGCACATTTGGATTTCAGACAGCCAGACATGTGGGAGTAAATATTGTAAAAAATCTCATGGTGGATGCACAAACTACATCACGCTGGTACTTTGTGGTATCTATGGGAAGAAAAGCCGGCCACCTGGCACTGGGAATCGGGAAAGCAGCAGGGGCAACACTGACTCTCATTCCTGAGGAATTTCCGGAGCCTTCCATTCGTTTACAGAAGATTGTCGACATTCTGGTGGGCGCTATAATCAAAAGATTAAGTTCTGAACGGTCTGATGGCATTGCAATATTGGCGGAAGGAATGGTAGAAAGACTCGATTCAAAGGATTTGGAGGTCTTGCTAAATATTGAGCGAGATGCCCACAACAATATTCGATTGGCTGAAATAAATTTCGGAGAAATACTAAAATTACATGTTCAGAATGAATTAAAAAAATTCGGAATTAAAACGACTATAGTTGCCAAAAATATTGGATATGAGCTACGTTGTGCGGATCCCATCCCTTTCGACATGGAATACACCCGTGATCTGGGGTATTGCGCCGCGCAGTTCTTGCTGGATGGAGGAAACGGCGCCATGATTTCGGTGCAGGAGGGACGATTCATACCCATGTATTTCGAGGATATCATTGATCCCGAAACAAATCGAACCAAGGTTAGAATGGTGGAAACACAAGCTGAATACTATCAGGTTGCCCGACGATATATGTTACGTTTAACCCGGGAAGATTTCAAGGATCCACATGAGTTAGCCAAATATGCTGCAACCGCAGGAATAAGTCTGGAAGCATTCAAGAAACGATTTAAAAACATCGCCACCTCAGACATTTGGCAAATGCCCGATTTAAATCCGAGACGATTCCCTAGAAACAATAAAAAGAAAACCGGGAAGGTGGGGAAAACTAACCCGGAAAACATCGGGTGATATACTCAAAAAATAAAATTTATAAAATTTATAATGAAAAAGGGCGATATAATATCGCCCTTTTTCTATTGAATTGTAAGAGTCATTCTACTCACGGTACAATCTGAACTTATCTCCCAGATATAACTTGCGCGCTTCCGGATCATTTGCTAAAGCCTCACTATCTCCCTCCTTCAGGACCTTTCCCTCGAAAAGCAAAAGGGCATGATCGGTAATTGATAGAGTCTCATGAACATTATGATCGGTTATCAAGACACCGATATTTCTCTGCTTAAGATTCTTGACAATGTTTTGAATATCCTGCACGGCTATGGGATCCACACCAGCGAATGGTTCATCAAGAAGGATAAATTTTGGATTGGTCACCAGAGTCCTGGCAATTTCAGTCCGGCGACGCTCTCCTCCGGAAAGATTAAATCCCTTATTATGAGCAATTTGTGAAATTCCCAATTCATTCATCAATTCAGCTGCACGTTTTTTCCGTACCGCCCTTGGAAATCCCAGAACCTCCATAATCGCTAACAAATTCTCTTCTACGGTCAGCTTGCGGAAGATAGAAGCTTCCTGTGGGAGATATGAAATACCTTTCCTCGACCTCTTATACATGGGTAGTCGGGTTATATTCTCGTCATCCAAAAATATTTTACCTGAATTTGGCCGAATTAATCCTGTAATCATATAGAATGAAGTGGTTTTGCCAGCACCATTAGGTCCCAATAATCCAACAATTTCTCCTTGGCGAACTTTCAGACTAACCTGGTCTACAACCCGTCTTTTACCGTAAATTTTAACCAGATCTTTGGTATGCAGTAACGATCGACCAATTTCTACACTGTCGTTTTTCAAAAATTCACTCCGGGATAATTTTCCCCTGATAACCTTCCGGGTAATAGGTGCCCTGAGCACCTCCTATCACAGCAATGCTGTCCAATTCATCCGCAACAAAAAAAGCCTTTATGGTATCAGCGGAAGCCACATTAATTCCGCGGTCTTCTTCTTTTTCTTTTAAATAATAGAAGCTTCGGGCATTCGAAATGGCCAAAATTCTTGCTAATTTTCGGTTCTCAATATACATAATTAATTCGCGTCCCTCCAGTCGATTCTCTTTTTCGAGAATGGAGTCCAGCGTTGAAATAGCCCGGGCGTTTCCAGTCACGTGAATCTCCCGTAGTTCACGATTCTCCAAAATCAACTGCATCTGCTCACCAAGCATCTGATTATTTTCCTGAATCGCCTCAGGGCGACTCTTTAGATAAATAATATCTTCATCAAGATTATAGATTGCCGAATCACACACAGCATAAAGATTACCCTGAAAAATTTGAACTGAATCCCGGGCAACCACTCGTTTGAAATCCGAAAAATAATATTCCATTTGGTGACTGTATATATGAAGTGTATCAGTCGCTGTACTATCTATCCTCCATAAATGAGAATCTTCGCGAACATAGCTGTACTTTTTGTCAGGAATAAATTCACCACTTTCTGCAGTAATATAGATTCGATTGTCCTTATCATGGAGAAATAAGTTTCCTCTTGCCCGAATTTGGTCATTAAGGTAATGATATTCAAGATAATTTGATCTCATTTCCTGTGCCGGTCTGAAGACCTGTACATTCCCTTCCGCCAAGGCAATTTGGCTTTCTTCGAAATAGCGTGCCTCATTGGCCATAAGCGTATCACTGCCGCGAAACATTCGAATATTACCCTTTAAATAAAGAATTTTTTCGACTTCACTATAAATTGCCCGGTTGCAAAAAATCTCAAGCGTATCCTGCCGGGCATGCACATTTCCCTCCAAAAGTTTATAGGGGATTCCGTTCTCAACATAGCCTCGTGAAACATCGGCATGGATCAATTCCATACGGGAACGATTTTGATCTGCCCATAAAATCGACGCAAGTATTCCAAAATTAACCGTGAGAAGGGTTAATAGAATGGGGAAAAACCATTTTTCAGGATTAATGATGAATGAGAGGATTGTCATTTTTTAATTGGAATTGTTCGGCGCGAATAACCTCTTGCATTCCTGATTTCATAATTTGATAAATCAGGATCTGATATAAATGAATCTCCGACCAGCGTGTCATTCTGAGTTGTAAAACGGACCGGGACGTCACTGATGATTTTTTGTTTTTCATTATCCCAGCGTAGTTCCTGAGTTTCCAGTACTATTCCACTGTCCGAGACTACCACAACTTTGCCATAGGCAACCAGGTTATTGGTTTGATTAAATACGATGCCACTATCCGCAGTCAAAACAGAATTGTGAGAACCATCTCTATCAAAAAAATCCGCGTGAATACTATCCTTCAGGAAAGTTTTTCCCTGCTGATTATAAAAAGAAATATATCCGGCCCAGATTTCAGCAAATTTCTTTCCTTCCTGGGTAATCGTTATAGTAGAATTCCAGCTCTCCTGGTCCGGAATGCTATTAGGATCGAGTGATCCCGCCGGTGTTTGTTCTTCGATGGATGTACAGTTTACTGAAAAACAGACCAGAATAATAAAAAAAGATTTAAATATAGTTTTCATATTTAATATGATTGATCTCAACTGTCTAACATTAAAGTATATTCAAAAACGCCTTATTAGTTTCGAAAAATAAAAAACTTTTAAAAAATACCTGCCCGCATGATATCGTGTAGGTGGATGACCCCGCACAAGATTTCATTTTCATCGACTACCGGCATGGAAATAATCCGGTATTCTTCCATTTTCCGGTATGAGGTATAGGCCAAGGCATTTAACTGAATAATTTTCGGATTTTTATTCATCACTTCCACCACCGGGATGTCAAAGAAATATTCTGTCTGTTCAACCAGGCGATTAAGATCTCCCGTTGTAATCACACCTAAGATACGTTTTTGCTCATCCACAATCATACAAATTCCCCGTTTCGCCGCCATTTCTAATACTGCCATTTTCATTTTGGCATCGAGTGGCACTGAAGGTATATCTTCACCTTTCTCCATTATATCATCGACGTGTAAAAGTAAACGTTTACCCAGACTCCCTGCCGGATGTAAAAAAGCAAAATCTTCAGCAGAAAATTGCCTTTTTTCCAGAAGTGCAATCGCCAGGGCATCACCCAAAACCAACATCGCTGTAGTACTTGACGTGGGTGATAAATCATGGGGACAAGCTTCCTCTTTTACACCAATATTAAGAAGTACTTGACTATGTTTTGCCAGGATCGATTCGGGATTTGAGGTGATGGATATGATTGGTACATTGAGCCTCTTAAAAACCGGAAGCAGAAAATTCAATTCTTCTGTATTACCACTTTTCGATAGACATATAATGACATCATCCTTATGAACAATTCCCAGATCACCATGAATGCCTTCTGAGGCATGTAAGAAATAGGAAGCTGTACCAGTGGACGCAAGCGTTGCTGCCAGTTTTCTTCCAATCGCACCAGATTTACCCAGACCTGTTACAATAACCCGGCCAGCGCTTGATAAAATAAGATTGATGGCCTCCTGAAAACTTTCATCAAGGTATGCCTTTAAAATTTTAATAGCCTCAATCTCCTGATCAATAACGCGATGAGCAACAGCGATAGCGTCCATTTGATTATTGCTTGTTTTCATTTTAAAGCCCGATTAAAATTAACTTCTGCAATAATAAAGTCAGATTGTTTTCTTTCAGAACTATTGTTCCAAAATTTTCTGTATTGCACTTTCTAAAAGATCCTGGCTATCTAAAATGATCTCCACTACTTCCCTGACTGCTCCTTCCCCACCGCCAACTAAGGTAACATAATCAGCATTTTTTCGAAGTAGGGGTACAGCATTCTTCACAGCAACTCCCAAACCGACCTCTTTCAACACTGGAAAATCCGGTAAATCATCCCCGATAAAACAAAAATTATCAGAATTCAATCCGGTTTCCTGTTTTAATTGCTGAAATGCTCGTAATTTTTTATCTTTACCCAGGTAGAGATAATGCATCCCCAGTTCGGCAGCCCGGGTTTCAATAGTCCCGCTTTTCCGTGAAGAGATTATTCCCACTTTCAGACCTGCCACTCTGGCAAGTTTTATCCCCTGACCATCGTGTGCATTGAAATGTTTTATCTCCAAACCATTGCTGTCATAAATTATATCGCCGCGGGTTAAAACTCCATCAACATCCATCAATATTACTTTTATCTTTTTTGCCTTCGCCCTAATCTTAGAAGATACCTCCGGTATCCAATCATTCGTTTTTATTCTCACGCTCGTCCTCGTTCACATTAAATGAGTCATTAAGCAAAATCATTAATCAGTTGATATAAGGAGACCAGTTGATCAACAATTTTAGAGAAATTCTTCAATTTTAATTGGGAGGCGGCATCACTTCGAGCCTCAGCCGGATTCGGATGGACCTCCATGAATATAACTGAAACTGCGCCTGTAGCGATTGCAGCCCGCGCCAGAGGTAATATAAATTCAGGTTGACCGCCACTCGCATTTCCCAGGCCACTGGGTAATTGAACACTATGGGTGGCATCAAAAACGACCGGATAACCAAATTTTTCCATTATTACCAGAGATCGCATATCGACCACCAAATTTCTATACCCAAATGAAGCACCACGCTCAGTAATCATAATATTTTCATTACCGGTGCTGCTAATTTTATTTACAGCCTGTATCATATCTTCGGGAGCAACAAATTGTCCCTTTTTTATATTAACAGTCTTTTGAGTGCGTCCGGCGGTAATCAATAAATCAGTTTGCCGGCAAAGGAATGCTGGTATTTGCAAAACATCGACTACTTCCGCAACAACCGGAACTTCCAGTTCATTATGAACATCAGTCAGAACCGGAATCTTAAAAGTATTTTTCACAGCTTCCAGTATCTCCAGAGCTTCTTGAAAATCCAAGCCAGTGAAACCATCCAGTGAAGTACGATTTGCTTTACGGATAGAGGATTTAAATATGAGTTGAACCGGATATTTTTCAGATACTTTTTTTAAAGTCTCGGCCGTCTGAAATATCATCTCCTTACTTTCGACAACACAGGGTCCCGCAATAATGGTGAGAGGTTGCTCTCTCCCAATTTTCATATGATTTACTTTTACCATGGAACTAACCCCACATTTCCCGAAACAAATAATTTAATCTAATACTGTGAGTGCAAGGTTTTCACGAATTATTCCTTGCCTTCATTAAGAATTTGCTCTTTTACCTTTTCTTGCTCAATTCTTTCTGTTTTAAACGCTTCATACCACTCATTGAGAATCTCAGATGACCATTCTTGAGGAAGATAAAAATCCAATGAATCACCCTTCGGTGGAAGAAAATCATTTTTAAAGGTATATTTTTTCAGATAGTTATCGCATAAGACACAGTACAATCTCTTTGCTTTCCCTCTCGATTCCAGAACGGTTCCAGCTGTCCAGCAGGCATCACACATATGATCGCTGCAATGATAGGATTGGCCGTTCGGGAGAACAAAAATATCCCTCGCAGCATCGATAGTCAGAAAATCAATTTCAGAGAAGTTTTTTATTTTATAGGTAGCCAACTGTCTGCTCATATCTAAGATTTACAATTTTCAAGTGCTGCTTTTACAAAGCTTACGAATAGTGGATGAGGCTGTACAATCCGGCTTTTCAACTCCGGATGAAACTGACATCCCACGAAAAACGGGTGGTTTTTAATTTCGATCATTTCAACCAGATTTCCATCGGGTGACAATCCACTTAAAATCATACCGTTCTCCTGCAATGCCCTGCGATAGTCATTATTGACTTCATAGCGGTGCCGATGTCTTTCACTAATATAGTTTGTTTTATATGCCTGCAATGTTTTAGTCTTCTCTTTAAGGATACAATCATAAGCTCCCAATCTCATGGTACCACCCATATCTTTTATGTTCTTTTGCGATTCCATAATATGGATAACAGGATGGGGGGTATCCGGGTCAAATTCAATACTATTCGCATTTTTCAAATTACATTTATTTCTGGCAAACTCAATAACCGCGCACTGTAATCCCAGGCAAATACCGAAAAAAGGTACTAATTTAACTCTGGAATACTGAATCGCCTTCAATTTTCCCTGAATACCGCGATCACCAAATCCACCCGGAATAAGAATTCCACACACATCAGAGAAAAACTTATCAGGACCCTCTTTTTCTACCTCCTCAGAATCCACCCACTTTAATGTAACTCTGGTATTATTGATAACCCCTGCATGAACAAAAGCTTCTGAAATACTCTTATAAGCATCTTTAAGTTTGACATACTTGCCGCAAATTGCAATTTTTATCTTATTCTCAGGCTGTTTAATCTTCTTTACAATTCTTTTAAGATCTTTTAAATCCGGTGATTTCATCTCAAGATTTAGCAGTTCTGCAACTTGATCATCCAATTTTTGTTCGGCAAATTTCAGAGGAACCTCATAGATAGTAGAAACATCAATTGCCTCGATCACCTTTTCAGGACGGACATTACAAAAGAGAGCGATTTTTTCCTTAAGCGCTTTATTCAGATGAAGATCTGTCCGGCAAAGTAGAAAATTAGGCTGGATTCCGATTTCTCGCAATCTCATTACAGAATGTTGGGTTGGCTTAGTTTTAAGTTCTCCTGCTGACTGTATGAAAGGGACCAGAGTCAAATGCATGGTTATGGTATTATGGACCCCGGCTTCTAAACTGAATTGCCGGATTGCCTCCAGGAATGGGAGACTTTCGATATCTCCAACCGTCCCGCCTACTTCCACAATCACAATATCGGTTTGGGATTCACGTGCGAGGACAATAATGCGTTGTTTTATCTCATCTGTAATATGAGGTATTACCTGAACTGTGGCTCCCAGATAATCTCCCCGACGCTCCTTAGAAATTACAGTATTATAAATCTGTCCGGTGGTGACATTATTCATTCGGGACATATTTTCAGAAATAAATCTTTCGTAGTGTCCCAAATCCAAATCTGCTTCCGTACCATCATCTGTGACATACACCTCGCCATGCTGAAAAGGACTCATGGTTCCCGGGTCTACGTTCAGGTATGGATCCATCTTCATAATGGTGACTTTTAATCCGCTGCTTTTTAGAAGAAATCCCAATGATGCACACGCTATACCTTTTCCTAAAGAGGAAACTACTCCTCCCGTGACAAAGATGAATTTAGTTTTCTCAGGTATTTTTTTGCTCAATTTACCATCCCTTTTTTCCTTAGCATCTCTTCCACTTTCACAATATCCTCAGGTGTATCAACCCCGAATGAAGGGGAATTAGTTTTAATAACTTTTATTTTATAACCCTTCGCCAGTATTCTCAACTGTTCCAGTTTCTCAGCAAGCTCAAACGGAGCGCTTTCCCATTCAAGATATTTTAGAAGAAATTCGCGTCTGAAGATATATACACCAAGATGTTGATATAATCCATCCAGGTATTGAAATTTTCCGTTACGAAAAAAGGGAATGGATTCTCTAGAAAAATAGAGTGCATTCTGATTTTCGTCAGTAATAATTTTCACCACGTTGGGATCTTGCCAGACCTTTTTACTTTTCAGAGGGAAACCGAGAGTTGTCACATGGAGATTGTTATCTAACTTGAGCGCTTCAATAGCCTGCTCTATTGCCATAGTATCGATCAACGGTTCATCGCCCTGCAAATTCACAACAATATCACATTCATGTTTTTTAATCACCCAGCCGACGCGATCACTACCAGTTTTCAGATCTTCCGGGGTCAACATCGCTTCCTCACCTTCCTGCTCTACCGCCTTCGCGATCCTCTCATCATCTGTCGCCACGATGACTCGGTCCACTCCTTTAATCTCTTTCGCCCGTTCCAGTACATGGAGAATAAGAGGACGACCTGCCAATAATATCAATGGCTTTCCCGGTAAACGTCCTGAGCCATACCTGGACGGAATAACAACATACACTTTTTTTCCTTGATCACTCAAACTCAATATTCCTCTTTTCGAACAATTGTTAAACTTATTTATTTAAGTTATGAGATCTTTACTGAATATCTGCACACAAGATTATGAAATCGAATGGTTGCAGAAATATTAAAAAGACTATTTCATGACAACTGAAGAGTAATCGAAAAAATATAATAATGATTGGCAACACCGATGATTGCCTGGCTAAAATAAAAAATATAGAATGTAAAAACAATACATAAAAGTATTATCAAAAGCTGGTTGAATGAGTTGAGGGACTCTACCGGAAAACAAGGTTAGTGTAGTGGGGTGAATAGTTCCTCTGGATATTAATTAAGATATTTTCGGAGAGGTAATTTTGGAAGGGGTCTGATTACTTCCCGGAATGTTCCTTACAGCGCCCGAAAATTTGCAACTGGTGTCTGACCATGATCATATCATGTTTTTCGCAGATCTCCCGTTGCCTTTTTTCAATGATTTCATCAGCAAATTCTACCACCTTACCGCAGACCTGACATATCAGATGATCATGGTGGGGCATTTTATAATCCAACTCATAGCTAGCATAATCATTACCAAGGTTTTCTTTTTTAATGATCCCGATTTGCGACAAAAGATCCAGTGTACGATAAACGGTTGCCCTGGAAATATGATTATGTTTTTTTCTGATATGAATAAAAAGTTGTTCGGCATCAAAATGTGCAGGAAACTGAAATATTTCTTCGAGAATAGTCAAACGTTCATTTGTGAACCGGAGTTCATTCTCTTTAAGGTGGTTTCGTAGTTTTTTAAGGGCACTGTGAAAATCCAACATAAAGTGGACTCAATCTCAATTTAAGATTATAAAAGGGTAAACTACAGAATACATTTCTTTAGTCAAACTTAATATCGTTAAAATAGTAATCGGTGGGATTTACAGGTTTCGACTTATAATGAACTTCATAGTGCAAATGTGGAGCAGTGGAGATACCAGTATTTCCGACTTCGCCAATTTTATCACCACGTTTAACAAATTGACCTCTCCTCACATAGATCTTTTGCAGATGTCCATATTTGGTGTCAAAGCCATATTTATGATTGATAGCAACGAATAAACCATAGCCACCATTTGTACCCGTAAATGTAACGTATCCATCCCCGGTAGCAAAGACCGGGGTTCCCCGGTTAGCAGCGATATCAATTCCGTGGTGATCCATGATTCGTCTGTAAATTGGATGTCTTCTCCGCCCAAAACCATCGGTGATACGTCCGGAAGCAACTGGTTTGATTGCCGGGAGGAAACGAAGTGAATCTTCCTTTCTCTCCATGATCAATAAAAGTTTTTTAAAACTTTCACTTTCCAGTTTAATTTCTCGCTCTAATTTTGCCAGGGTAGTCTGATTATTCAGTAAAACCGACCGCAATTTTAAGTCTTCCAACTTTAATCCGGAAATACTAGAAAGATCTGAACCTCCAATACCGACCTGGCGTACATCATCCCCAAGCGGCGGAATATCCAGACGGGCACGAATCTTATCATCCAATTCTTCAATGTCATCGATATGCTTACGGATGACAGTAATTCTCTCACCCATTAATTTTATCTGCTGCTGGAGAACTGTATTTTCACTTTGGAGTTGATCAATTTGTGAGTTGTGATTGAATTTAATCCCTAAATCCACAGCTACCTTCACAGAAACACCAATAAAAATAAACAAAAATACCAAGCCAAGAGCAAATTTAGTCAGAGATATATTTAACTGCTTAACTGTTGTCGTATTGGGATTTATGAATATGAAATGTGGCTTATTCTTCATTTTCGATTGTCCTCAGGAGGTCAATTTTCAACACGCTAAAAATAAAAATATTTGTGAATTTTGTCAATGATTATTAATAATGTTTCTTTTCCTATAGGCATATTTTTCTTCCCTGAAATCCATTTTAAAGAAAACGGACGTAATTCTATATTTTACAAGCTTCTATAAGTACTATCGACCTGTTATTTATTTCTTTAAGGGAAAAAATTGTTATTTTTGTAATTATGTTTTTGCTAAAAGGAAAGAACATTGCACGGGTGGTGTATAAATAGACCATTGTCAAGCCGAATTTTACCAACTTAATGTAATCAGAAGTGAGCTTTTTCAAATAATTTTTCTACAGTTGTAGCTCACTTTCCATTCAGATTCTGTAAGAATTTTAGTTGTACTTCTAATAGTAGGATATATAAAATGCTATATAAAATTCAACAATTTAAAGGAATAGTATAAAACTAAAATCAGCGGAATAACGCCTTAATGCTACCCCAGCTGCGTGATATGCTGCTAATATTAGGAATTGAAAATATGGTTTCGGAATGCTGAAATGTACCATCCTCATTAACGATGCGAAGCCGGTAATAAAAGATACTATTTGTCATTCCCAAATTATTATCTTCAAAGTGATATTGGAATCCCGGACCTCGTGCAGTGACATCACCAATGTCACTAAAGTGGGAATTGTCGGTAGATCTTTCAATGACAAATTTTGTCACATCTTCTTCCTGAGAAGTTTTCCATTGTAAAATGATCTTACTCTGCTCAGGGTCAGCTGTCCATTCAACGATAATAGCATTAGCGAAAAGAGAAGCCACCATCGCCAGAAGTACTAATGTAGAATATAAAATTTTCATAATTTAGCCGAGTACAAGTATCATAATATAATATTTTTTTATCAAAAATCAAGAAGCAACTTTAAATTTAATAAAAACAGTTATCAGATCAGAATGCATATCCGATTGAAAAATATATCAGGTGTCTTACATCGGTTAAATAGCTGTAGGACAATTTAATGGGACCAAAAATTGAGTTCAAGGCTAAATATGTCTCCCAGCTAGTCATAAAGTCAGAGACTGATATAGGATCTTCTGATGTCTCCCAGGTTGACCCTATATTAAAGCTTCCCCCCATAAAAAGTTCAACCGGAAAGTCCCAACGAAATCTATAACGTAATTCATTATTTAAGGAAAGAACCTGTCTGCCGAGTCTTTCACGCTCATAAAGGCCTGGAAAATCATTAATACCTCCCAGGCTAAAAAATTCTGAAAAAGGAACGGTCAGGTCCCCGCTTCCTCCTCTCGCTTTTATTCTATATACAAGGGATCTGATAAGGGGATAATAGCCCTCCAGAGCAATATAAAAACGGGTAAAAGAGGTACTGCCTCCTAATATACTTTTATTACCCGTTTCCCAGAACCAGCGGTTAAAGATTCCCCTATCCGGGAAGGGTAACTTGTCCCGTTTATCAACAACAGACCGTACTGTGATAGATCTAATTTTATAATTATCTCCAAAGGGAAAATAAGATTTTTCAGGAAACACACTGACATTATCCCACCGGAATCCACCGGAAATTGATCCAAGCCGTGCAATTTGTTGTCCCAAAACAAACTGCATACCTCTGCGTATCATGACATAATCATCCAATTGAATATAATCTTCAAAATATTTATCCCAGCGATCATGGTAATATAGGGAAAGACGATAAGTCAACAGAGTATTGAATAGCCGGACACTAAAAATTTTAAATTCTGCTTTTCTTTCAAGATTTCCGACTAATCCCAGAAGCGAAACTTTTATTTCCCTGCCAAAAAGATTATCCTCGGCAATTTCGAGAAAAGCCTTGCTACCTCTCTCTAAAGATGCATTTAAACCCAGGCGCATTAAAAAATACTTTTTCTCTTTCACACGAATTACGATATAATTTAAACTGTCTTCTCGCACAACATTCAATGTAACCCGATCGAAAAGACCCGATGAATAAATATTTTGAATGCTTTCAATAGCTTTCTCTGCCTCGAAAACCTGACCTGTTGATAATTCAAGTTCTCTGGATATGATACCGTCCTTGGTAATAATATTTCCCTTGAACTGGAAATCTTTGATTATCCCTTCATCAATCCGAACCAGAAGATGCTGATTTTTCTGGTCATATACTATTTCATAGACCCGGGCTAATGATAATCCCCTGGCAAAATATTGATTCAGGCGGGTGTCAATTTCTTCGAAAAGGTTACGAAAATTGATAGGAACTCCGGAACCGGGTTTAGCGGCGTTGACTGTGAGAGAATCTACTGCGCCCTGATTGCTTTCAAATAAAATGTATTCAACAACAAAATTTTCCTCAATCCGGTATTCTAATTCTAATTCAGCTGAGGTCCCCTGCAACACAACTTCTGCATGCTTGACCAATCCCGATTCATATAATTCAGCCAGATCTGCATAGAGATCGTAAGCATACAGTACCTTACCCTGTCTTTGATAAATTTTTTGAGTGAGCTTCCGTACCTCCCCACTTGTAACATCCGGCACTTTTAAAGTCGTAACCTCTCCCAGGTAGATGTTTTCCCCCCACAGGTTTTCCTGATATATAGAAATAAGTTTTCTGATGGAATCAATTTTTTCCATTGTTGACTGATAACCGGCTTCAATAAGTGAATCAATTTGGGAAAAATCACCCGCACCCCATTTACTCAATTCCGGAGAAAGCAAAATGTCTGCCTTGCCTTGACTCTCTTTAGTAGGTGATTGCATCATGATGGTGGTAACCTGATCGGCTAATTGCCAGGGGGATTTTATCTGATCTGCCGACCGGAGAGGCGAAGTTGCATCCACTGCAATCGTCACATCGGCATGATTTTCCAGGGCGACATCTACCGGTAAATTATCACGGATTCCACCATCGGCCAGCCACATCCCATCTATCTCTACCGGGGCGAAAAGAAGAGGTACTGCCATACTACCGCTGATTGCCTCGGCAAGATCTCCATTTGAAAGCACCACGCGTTCTCCGCTGATGAGATCGGTGGCAACTGCCCTAAAAGGAATTTTCAGATTATCGAAGTCATTTGCCGATTGAAAGTTTGCATATAGCAGGCGGGAGTAAATAATATCAAATACATTCTGACCCGGAGAGAGAGCGGGAGGGATATATGGAATTCCCTTATCAAAACGAAGCTCTAAGAAATGCTGGCGCGGGGTAGATTTTTGAGACCAGAACAGATTGGTTCGGTGGGTTTCATCACTGAACATATCTTGCCAGTCTATCTGTTTGAATATTTTTATCAATTCCTCAGCAGGGTATCCTGCAGCATAAAATCCCCCAATTACACTCCCAATACTGCTGCCAACAATCAAATCGATTGGAATTTTATGCTCCTCAAGTGCTTTTATTACACCTAAATGAGCAAGTCCCCTCGCGCCACCGCCACTTAAAACAATCGCGACTTTAAGGGACTTTGGTGAATAGTAAGAGAGGTTTTTCAGGGGATAGGGAGTTGTGCTGTCGGTTGGTAATACAAATTTTTCCTGAAAGAATGTCTCCTGAGCAAACAAAGGGACCACAATCCCGATTGTGAACAGACAGATTATCCGACAGAGGTACAAGATCATTATATTCACATTCTTATTGAATTTTAAGTTAAAGTAAAAACTTTAACAATTCAACCCTGGCTTCATCCTGCTCCCACCTGGATTTGAAATATACACCGTTCACCACTCAGATAATTCCGTGTCATGAGTTCAGACAACTCCCGGGTCATTTTAACTGACAAGAGTGGTAATGCACCACCCCACATTTTAAGATAATTTAGGGATTTTGGATTTTTCGACGAGAGAGTATTTCAAAATAATTTTTGATATATTCTCTATACTCCTGCGAATACCCCTCCTCTAAAGCCTTCATCAGCTCCCTGCGAAGACGGTCTTCTTGCTGTAATAACTCCCATCGAAGTTCAGGGGGAGATTTAACAATACGAACCATTTCTCTTTCAGCTTCCCGTTTTCGGGAATATTCTTTTTCCCGGATTGATTTCTGAGCGTCCAGTAATCGGGATAGAATTCGCTCCTGGCGTTCAATAACCCTGCGATCCATTTTGCGGGCTTTCAGTTCTTTGATCACCTCATCCATTTCAGAACCTAAATCATCGAGTCTGCCCAATATATCGCGACGGGATCCTGCTCCTTCACTCAGTTGCTCCAGGGAGTTCCGAATCATCTGCTGTTGTGCCGCTAAACGGGCCATAGCATCTGGTGACAGCTGCATTTTACCTTGTCCACTGGATTGAAAAAGAGCCATACTCCCCTGATTTAGCTGACCCTGTTGTCCCGACATTTTCTGTAGTTGTTCCATAAAATTTTGGAGACCGGAAGGTGATCCCGCTTCAGATATTTGACTCATGCTATTCTGAAGTGATAGTAAAACTGAGTTGAAATTTGACATGGCTTGCTTCTGATGAGCCGCGGCCTGTCGTGGATTTCTATTTTCCAGCTGCTGGATAGACTGCCCCATATTCGAGTAAGCCTGTGCCATCAGTTGATTCAATTCAGGTGATAAGAAAAAGGTTTGATTTCCAATCTCTATCAATTGATTGATAATTTGCGCCGCATTTGTTAAGAGATTGGATTGCTGACGCGCAATATCATTGATCTGAGGAGAAGCTGCACTCAGATTCTGGGAACGTTCAGCCAGAGATTCCTGTTCGAAAGATGCACTTAAAACATCCTGCATCGCTTTTTGGATCGCATCTGCCACCTGATTCATCTGTTGTTCCAGAAGTTGTTGTTTAGCCATTTGAAGCATACTCTGGAGCATTTCAAAATTTCGTTCCAATTCCAGGCCCGTTTGTTGTGCTGATTCTTGCTGCTGCTCACCCAACTGTTGTTGCATTTTTTGGATTGACTGCTTTACCTGTTCTTCATCCAGATAAGACTGGGCTTCCTGAAGCGACTGTGATAATTCATTCATAAGTTCCTGGTATTGTTCTTGAGTCAAATTCATCCGTTCAGCGAGAAATTCGGTATTCTCATCAATATTTTTTTCCATCTCACTTAAGCGGTCGAAAGGAATATCTGTGGAATCTTCTGAATGTAATTTTTCATTAATTTGATCCTGCTCCTGACTCAACATCTCGGCCAGTTTAATCAGCTCATCCATCTGCTGCTCTAATTTGGCGCGTTTAAAAAGCTCATAAAAACGTTCAATACTTTTTTCAAACTGTTCAGCGGAAAATTGTAAGTTCTCCAATGCTTTTTGTATCTGATTGATATCTGCCTGTTGCATTGCATTTTGAAGTTTTTCCATTGCTTCCAGGAATTCCGGGGTTGTCAATTCCTGCACCATTTTTTGCAGTTCCATATATTTTTGAAGAGTCTCGGTGCTTAATACCTGCTGATTATCCATCTCATTCACAATATTTTCAAGATTTTCTTGAATTTCAGACAGTTTTTCTGCGATATCTTTTTGGCGGGAAAGTTGTTTTTTTATCTCTTGTTGTTGCTCCCAACTAACTTCATCCTTTTTTCTCAGTTCCCGGCTGATCTCTTCGAGTTTTTCCCGAATTTCATGAGAGGACTGAACAATATCTTCAACATTATCCAGTTGTTCTTCCTGTTTTTTGCTGCTTTCCGTAAGAATATCTAACAAAGATGGCAAACGAACAACATAGTAGGCTGTCCTGAATGTTTTAGGTCCGTTTATTTTATCATTATCACTAACCTCAACAAAATATTGGATGTAGTCATCCGGGATTAAGTAAAAAGGCATTAAGTCCCACAGAAATTCACTGGTTGCCCTTCCTTTTTCCAAAATCGAATAGGGCATCTTCATCTGAAAATCAGTGCTATCCCTTGAGGAACCCTGCCGGAAAACCGTTCCTTTTAACCACAAAGCGGAAAAACCGTAATCATCCTTTATTTCAGTGATCAGAGGGAAGAAGAGATTATCCTGCAGATCTACATCAGCCCCGGGCTGTTTGATCTCCGCATATGGATATTCATCCTGCAAGAGATAAATTCCATATTGTATCGGATCATCGTTATTAACACTATCGGTATCAAAAATATGGATAGAGTATTTATTACTTTCTCTTAAACTCAAGCTTGCCTTGGCCGTGTGACCGGCAATTTCCATGGGTAAAACAGTAGAATCAGCAAATATCATGCGGGCGAGTAATAATTGTTTATCCGCTTCAATGTTAATTTGGACTTTACTCCCAGGGAGTGCAAAAATCTCTCCCTCATTGGGTGAAAGCATGACCGTCTGCAGCCCGGTATAAGAAGGCGGGGTAATTTTTACACGTAACTCTCGAATGAGCGGTCTTTCCTGCATTTCAACCAGCGCCGTTTGGGATTCCGCATGTTTATTTCGAAAACGGGATTTATCAAGCTCTGCGATAAAATAATAAGAGAAGGTGGTATTGACGTGCGAGACGGTGTATTTATAACGGCCGACCGGATTGATAGCCAGTTCAATCTTACTGGCAGATTGATCCCCGGCTGCCTCATCGCTTTGATATTCTTTCTCAATGATTAAATAAAATCTGTCGGGTAAGACCCCTTCCGAATATGCTGACAGGTTCACGGCATCATTCTTCAATACTTTCAAATTTCCAGAGGTATTATGGAGTTTCAGCGGGAATGGTTCTTCAAAATTCTTCCAGGGAATGAAGATCTTTTTCAGCGCAATTCCTGATTGGTTGGGAAGGGAAATGAACGTGAAGATCAGAATAAGGAAAGGTATTAATATCAACCGGGCAACTGGCAAAATTTTTTTTAACTGGTCGGGTTCATTAAATATTGAGTGGGCAAAACGTTGATATAACTGTTCC
>CBDUVK010000008.1:0-24314 GCA_965370645.1 uncultured bacterium | reverse complement strand
GGTAACAGTTTCGGATTTATCCTTGACCCACCCCCTGATCCCCTCCCTTATGTCACGCCAGGCGGATCCGGCTGCCGACAAACATAAGGGAGGGGACTATAAAACTACCTAAACTTTGGAACATTACTGGGGGAGGATCAAGGTAAATAATTTGCTATTTGTTTCTTTATCATAATGGCATAATCCATTAAATTCATATAGATTAAAATATCTATTTCACCAAAATTAGGGCACTACCTGTGCAGAAAAATTGATCCCAAAATTTGCTCACAATATCTCATTTTATTTATTATATTCATGCAATGTTTATAGAGCTAAAAACAGATGGCTGATCATAAATCAGACTTTCGTAAACCTGCTGTTGCAGGGTCATTTTACTCTCGTGATAAACGTATCCTTGAACGTGAGTTGGGTATGCTGCTTGAAGCAGCGCCCGTGCTAGATTTTCCAAGGAGAATTAGAGCCATTATTTCTCCGCATGCCGGATATTTATATTCAGGCGGAGTAGCAGCCCGGGGCTACAGCCAAATATTAAATGCGAATTTTAAGTGCGTCGTCATTATTGCGCCCAGTCATGAAGAGGAGTTTGAATTCTCGAGTATATTTAATGGAGCCGGATATTCAACTCCATTCGGCGATGTTCCGATTGATCGGGATCTCTCTCAGAAACTTACCTCAGTTTCAGAGCATCTTCGTCTTTCGAAAAGTGGGCATGGTCAAGGTGAACATTCAATCGAAGTGCAACTTCCATTTTTACAATCCTGCCTAGCGAAATTTCAAATCGTCCCAATTTCAATGGGAGCTCAAACCAGTGAACAGATAGAGGCGTTGAGTGATATTTTATGCCAGGTTTTACCTGGCAACGATACGATTATCCTCGCCAGTAGTGATCTTTCTCATGGGTATCCCCATGAAATTGCCAAGAAGATGGATGGGGTAGCAGCTGACGCTATAAACGCTTTTGATGAAAATATGCTATGGAGAGAACTTCAAGAAGGCCAGACCGAAATGTGCGGATATGGCCCTGCCATCGTGGCGATGAAAACAGCACGTCATTTGGGTGCTAAAGAGGCTAAAGTACTGCTGTATCGTAACTCAGGAGATATTTCCGGCGATTATCTGAATGTTGTCGGATATTTATCTGCTGTCATTTTTTAGGAAAATTTATTCTCTTAGAAGTGAGAGGCAAGATTCGCGATTATTGTAAAACTTATGAGAGTCATGATCCAACCGTATAAATTTTCATCGAACTTTAATTGATGCCCTGAGGTGAAACTTCAATGAAGAAGTTATTGATAATTTTTATCATTTTCAGTTGGATAGTGAAAGGATTGACTATGCAAGATTTAGATTCCGATCTAATTGTTGGTCTAAATGACCAGGAAAAACAATATCTTCTCAAACTGGTAAGGACTACCATACTTTCTGCCTTAGAAAACAAAAAGTTTCCGGAAATAAAACCAGTTTCAGAAAAAATGAAAGAAAAATATGGTGTTTTTGTCACCCTGCACAAAGAGGGTAACCTCCGCGGTTGTATTGGTTACATTGAAGGGGTTGATTCTCTGTTCAAATCAGTCATGAGCATGGCACAGTCTGCTGCCTTTCAGGATCCCCGCTTTCCACCGGTCAGTCAGGACGAGGTTGAAAATCTTGAAATCGAAATATCGGTCTTATCTCCGATCAAGAAAATTGAAACTGTTGAAGAAATTCAGGTTGGTAAGCATGGTTTGATTATTCAGCAGGGTCCGCACCGGGGATTACTGTTGCCGCAGGTGGCAACCGACTGGGGTTGGGAGCGGGAGGAATTTTTGCAACAAACCTGCCGTAAGGCGGGTTTACCGACCAGTGCCTGGCAGGATTCTAAAACTGAGATATTTATTTTTTCGGCAGAAATATTCAGCGAAAAAGATTTTAATTAAAAATTTCTCAGTTTCGGATGTATCCAAATTTAACGAAATTACTGACACAGTGATCTGAAATCTTTGATTTTAAAAAAATAATGTGAGATATTAATTAAGGAAAGGAAAAGGAATGAGCACGGCGGTAAAAATCATCATCGGCTTAGGTATTTTGCTACTGTTTTTAATTTTAATTGCGAGCTGGTTTTTTGGTATTCGGAATAATATGGTTACACTCGAAGAGGGAATAAATAATAGTTGGGCTCAGGTTCAGAATCAATATCAACGGAGATATGATCTAATTCCAAATCTGGTGGAAACGGTTAAGGGTTTTGCCAAACAGGAAAAGGATGTTTTCCTGGGTGTAACCGAAGCCCGGGCGAAGGCAGGAGGGGTGATGAACATAGCGCCGGAAACTCTGGAAAATCCGCAGGCTTTTGCCCGCTTTCAGGAAGCACAGGCCGGATTGGGTGCAGCATTACAACGCCTGTTGGTGGTAGTGGAAAGATATCCGGATATTAAATCCAATCAAAATTTCCTGACCCTTCAGGCCCAGCTTGAAGGCACAGAAAACCGTATTTCTGTTGAACGGAGACGTTTTAATGAACAGGTTCAGGCGTATAACAGCTATATACGGAAGGTCCCGCAAACTATTGTGGCCAGTATTTTTGGTTTCCGGTCTAAAGCATACTTTCAAGCCGTTACAGAAGCTGAACAGGCCCCGAAGGTGGAATTCTGAGAAAGTTAGGATTCCAGGCAATTTATTTACTTAGATTTGTTTAAGCTCGATGGATTAGAGTCGCCAGGATAGTGAGGAATGATGTGATGGTTTTTTTATTGCGGTAATTCCAGGAAAATGTTTTCTCGGGTCTCCTCCAATAAATTATTAATGATATATTTGTAATCACCGGGTCGATGTCGGGTCCACTCCCTTTGCCTGAAAGAACTTGAACCTTTGCTGATAATTTCAGGTATAACCGACAGGTAATTTCTGGATTCTTCATAGGCAGATTTATCTGAGAATTGGAGAAGCTCCTCATAGAGTTCTGACAGCGCTTCCTTTATTTTGCGCGTCTTTCCTCGTTTATTCAAAATAATTTCACCTTGAGTTCCGTATCGCGTTGCACGCCACTTGTTTTCCGCCAGAATCCATCGTTCCAGGCGCGGGTTCTTGCCATTCTTTTCAAAATCTTCACTAAATTTAATAGCCAGTAAATAAATCATGGCTGTCAATGCCATATTCTCTTTTAAAGTGGGCATGGCATCGCAAACCCGGACCTCCAGAGTGCCAAAAATAGGATGGGGACGAATATCCCACCATAAATCCCTAACTGTGTCTATGGAATTTGATCTAATGAGATTTTCCACCAGTTCACTGTAAACTTTCCAATTTTTAAAATAGTAGGGAATTCCGGCATTGGGGAGTTCTTCAAAAATTTTAACCCGGGTGGTGGCCAGACCAGTATCAAAACCGTTCCAGAAGGGAGAACTGGCAGAAAGAGCAATCAGGTGTGGGATATAGTTAGTTAAGCGATTCATCACGTAAATTACTTTGTCTGCATCATTAATTCCAATATGAACGTGAAGTCCAAAAATAAGAAATTGGCGCACCGGCCACTGGATACGGTGTAAAAGATTCAGATAACGTTCCTGTTTGGTAATCTCCTGCTGCTGCCAGTTTGAAAAAGGATGACATCCTGAAATAAGGATGTCCATCTGTTGGTCATCTGCAATATTCTGAATGATTTTTAGATTTTTTGATAAATTTTCTTCAACCTGCCCGAGGGTTTCGCACACTGGTGTATTGATTTCGATAGTTGAGTTAAAAAGTTCCGGTTTAAACAATACTTCCCCGGATAATTGAGATAAAATCATTCCTGCACCCGGGACAAGTTCACCGGTTCTTTTACTGATGGTTTGAACTTCCAGTTCAATACCGATAGTGTTGTGTGAGGCTGCATTAAAATTTATATACATCAGGTCAAGAAAATTAAATTAGAGAGATGAGAAAAAATAATAATAAAAGTGAGAGGATAAAGCAAACGAAAACGGGTGTGTTTAATATTTTTTTAGTTTATCATTCACCATGTTGAGCATGATGGATTTTGCCCGATTCGGCAGGAAGGCGCTTTTGAATCCATCCATAATCATCGATTTTATATCGTCCAGGTTTAAATTTAGATGTTTGGCCACGATATAAAATTCATGGGTTAAAGTGGTATCGGATACAAGTCGATTGTCAGTATTGATGGTAACCCGCAAACCATAGTCGTAATAGAGACGCAGCGGATGGCTCTCATATGATTTGGCAGCCCGTGTCTGAATATTGCTGGTTATACAGATTTCGAGAGGAATTCGGTGATCATTGACGTAGTTCAGCAAATCCCCATCTTCATAAAGCCGGGTTCCATGACCGATCCGGTGGGCGCCACAGTCATGAATCGCCTGGTGTATGCTCTCCGGACCAAAGGCTTCACCTGCATGGGCAGTGGTATTAATATTATTATTTCGGATCAGGGAGAATGCCTCTTTATGATCTTTAGCAGGATAACTTTCCTCCTGGCCAGCCAGATCAAATCCAACCACACCTTTGTTCTTGTAGGCAACTGAAAGCTCCGCCAAATTGAGAGATGTTTCCGGATTGATATTACGCATGCCACAGATAATGATACCGGTTTTAATATTAAATTTTTTCTCGGCTTTTTGTAAACCTTCCAAAACCGCGTCAACAATTGTGGTGAGTTTTAAACCTTTGCGAATATGAAGGATTGGGGAGAAACGGACTTCCATATACCAAATATTCTCTTTAGCGGCGTCCTCAGCCAGCTCATAGGCAACGCGAAACAGGGCATCCGGTTCCTGCATGACTGAGAGAGTAATATCAAAACCCTCTAAATATTCATTCAGATTTTGGCATGTCTTTCCGCTTTGAACATTTTTTTTGAGGGTTTCAGGATCAGCTGAGGGTAAATCAACTTTATATTTTCTAGCGAGCTCTATCAGGGTTGGGATCCGAACAGACCCGTCCAGATGAACATGTAAGTCCGTTTTGGGAAGTTTCTGGATGAGCTCTATGGGTAGTTCCATATTAGTGCTTCATTAATGTAAATGTCCACCCGAGATTATTCAGGTGATTGTATATCTTGATTTGGATTATTTTCCGGTTCTGTTTCAGTTGGGGTTATCTCTTCTATCTTTTCCGTTTCCGGAACAGTCGGTTCGGCCTGGCTTTTATTCAGCGGGGAGACGCTGGTCTTTCCCTCCTGGCGCATCTGATCCATCCGTTGTTCTGCCACTTGAGCCCATTCTGTTCCCGAAAATTTATATATAGTGGACTGGTATGCTAAGGCAGCCTGATCATAATTATTCAATTTCATTTCAAGTTCACCGATATGGAACTGAGCATAAGATTTGGCCTTGGCATCATCGCTGTTTGGATAGTCAACAGCTTTTTTGTAGTAGTTGATGGCTTCCTGGTAATCCTCACCTTCTCCGGTAATCCCGGCTTCCCTGCTATAAACAGCTGTTACTTCGTAATATCTGGCCATTTCATTATAGATCTCGGGCACTCTGCTGGGAACCATATTTTCACGGATCAGGCTATAGAGTAAACTAAAACCGCGCTCAAAATCGCCCAGATTGTTATAAGACCGGGCCATTCCCAAAACCGCACTAATGTATTCCCTGCTGGTTGGATAACGATTATAAATCATCTCATAAGCCTTGATAGCATCCTCCATGTTTCCCTGGGCAAATGACTCATTACCTTTCTGCATAAGCTCCGGAGGTTCCAAACCTTCCATGGATTTTACAGCTACCTCTTTCTTACTGCAACTGACAGCGATCACCAGCAAAAAAACCATTAAAATGGAAACAACCTTCATTTCAACCTCCTTCATGATATTCTATGTCGATTCTATTCGCTTCAAAAGGTCTTGAATTGCCTTCCAGGAATCCTGAACAACGATTTTTTCCTGGTAAGGTTTGAGTTCTTGATCAAACACCCTCCATTCTCCATTTACCATGACATGCAAAATATCCGCTGCTTTCCCGGAATATACGATTTGCGAATAAATATCATCGGCAGGAATACTATGGACTTTATTGAGGTTCATAACAACCAGGTCCGCTTTCTTGCCAATTTCCAGGCTGCCGATTTGCTCTGAAAGTCCCAGACTTTTAGCACCTCCCAGGGTGGCCATATCAAAAATCATTTTAGCAGAGGTTGTTTTCACTCCCCTCAACGGTTTTTGAATAAGGGCAGCCAGACGCATCTCATTAAATATATCCAAATTATTATTACAGGAAGCCCCATCAGATCCCAGACTCACATTTATCCCACGCGAAATGAATTCCGGTATTGGGGCAAATCCTGAACCTAATTTAAGGTTTGCTGACGGGCAATGTAAAACGTTAATATTATAATCTGCTAACATTTGAATTTCCTGTTCAGAAACCCAGATGCAGTGAGCGAGGCAGAGACGCGAAGAGGCTAAACCATTCTTTATAAAAAATTCCACATTCGAATAACCGGTTCTTTCCTTCACAATTCGCCACTCTTCTTTATTCTCAGATGCGTGAGAATGAATGATCAGGTTATGTTCTTCTGACAGCTGTTTCACCTGCTTCCAGAGTTCATCACTGCAGGAAGGGACGAAACGGGGAGCCAATGCATATTGAATACGTCCTTCATGACTGTTATGCCATGTCGATATCAGTTCTCTTGTGCGATGAATAATTTCATCTGCTGTTTGTTTGTAGGGTTGGTCTCCTGTATCCATCATCACCATGCCGCTGAATCCGCGAATCCCGCTGGTAACCATCTCTTCGAATATAATTTCCTGATGATGACCGATTCCCATGTCAAGGATACTGGTGGTTCCATTTATTAATAATTCGGATAATCCCAATTGTGCTGATGCTCTTAGTGATTCTTCAGTATGAGCCATTTCAAATGGCCAGATATGTTGCTCCAACCATTCCATCAATTCAAGATCGTCTGATAAATTTCGAAAAAGAGTCTGGCAGAGGTGGACATGGGATTGAATGAATCCCGGGATAACAACCAGATTATCAATGGGAATAGTCTGGTGACTCCCATCCTCAATGTGCTCTTCGATTCTTCTGATTCGGTCATCTTCAATAAGAATATCGCCGGTGAATATTTCGTTATTCTTATTTTGAGTGACGATATGTCCGTTTTTTAAAAGAATTCCCATAGGGTTTGAATAACCTGAGTTAAACTCCATGAATTTAAAGACTTGTGCATTATTAATCAAGTAAAATCACCTGCCGGCGGAGTATTTTAAGGTATGACCTTGGTTAATTCATAAAATCTCACGCAGGCGCCAAGAATTAATTATTCTTTGATCTAGATATTCATTTCAATTTTGGAATTTGGAATTCGGATTTTGGAGTATTTTACTCCTTCTGATTTATGTTAGCTTTTTTAAAATCCCCTTTAATTCGTGTAATCCGTGGATAATTTCTCTAGTTTGTTTTGCGTCCTTGGCGGCTTTGCGTGATGAAATAATCAGGCATACTTTATAAATGCTGATATTTATAATTGCAAAGCTGGGCGATTATTCTATCAAGGATATTTTTCAATGAGTTGTCCCAGTTTAAAATACTGATGATTAAATAATATAAGCGGCTTTAACTGATCAGCGCTCTCCTGGTAAATAACTTCACCGATAAATAGAGTGTGATCTCCTGCGGTGATGTGATTAACGAGCCGGCACTCAAAAATTGCTTCACAACCCTTTAAAACAGGTGCTTTAATGTGTTTTCCTGATTTTTTATAATCCCGGAATGGTGCTAAACTCCATTTATTCTGTTTCTTTCCCGAGAGCGTTCCTGCCAGCGTGGACAATTCTTTCTGGGTATCAGAGAGAACCATAATGGTAAATTCACCGGCACTTATTAGCAAATCGTGAGAATATCTCAGCGGGCTGATAGATACCATGAGGAGGGGCGGTTTATGGGACAAAGAACACACCCAGGACATGGTTGCAACATTTTCACGAGTTCCGTCGGAAACGGATATTAAAGTCACCGGATGGACCAGATTTTGCGAGTAAGATATGGGCATCGTATGATTTTTCTTTCTGTTAATTGGATCCTTCTTGAAGTTAAACATTTTGTTAATGATTATGGTTTGTTCTGGTTAACATAGGCGATATTACAGAAATTTCCCTCATTATCATAGAGAATATTTCTTAAAACGACTTGCTCAATTCATCATTCCTTATGTAAATTATAAACTTAGATTTCCTGGAAAATTAATAAGAATCAAAGATAAATAAATCAATAAAAATTTAAATATGATTAACTTCTCAGGAGGAAGATATGGCAGTAAAAGTTGCGATTAATGGATTTGGACGTATCGGGCGTCTGGTTTTTAAGGTACTGCAAAATGAAAAAGATATCGATGTATTGGTGATTAATGATCTCACTGATACCAAGACATTGGCTCATCTATTAAAATATGATTCAGTTCATGGGCGTTTTCCCGTACCGGTTAAGGCTGAGGGTGAGTATCTGGTAGTTGATCAGCGCAAGATTAAAATCCTATCCGAGAGGGATCCTTCCCACCTTCCCTGGAAAGATATGGGAATTGACTTCGTTATAGAGTCGACAGGCGTATTCAGAGACCGGCAGAAACTCTCCCTCCATCTTCAGGCCGGAGCCAAAAAGGTTATTCTGACTGCTCCCGCCAAAGATGAGCTTGATAATACGGTGGTGATGGGTGTAAATGACCAGACTTTGACCCCGGATCAAAAAATTGTCTCAAATGCGAGCTGTACAACCAATTGTCTGGCACCGGTCGTGAAAGTATTATATGAAAATTTTGGTCTGAAACGAGGCTGGATGACCACCATTCATGCTTATACCAATGATCAGCAGATATTGGATTTACCCCATAAGGATCTCAGACGTGCCAGAGCTGCCGCTGCTAATATTATCCCCACCACAACCGGCGCAGCAAAAGCCACCGGACTGGTTATTCCGGATCTGAAAGGCAAACTGGATGGAATTGCAGTGCGGGTACCGGTTGCGGATGGTTCCTTGGTGGATTTAGTGGCCGAACTGGAAAAAGATGTAAGTGCCGAGGAAATTAATAGTGCTATGAAAAAAGCGGCCGAGAGTGACTTGAAAGGTATTTTAGAATATTGCGAAGATCCTATTGTTTCCTCAGATATTGTGGGAAATAATTATTCCAGTATTTTTGACTCTTTATCCACCCGTGTGATGGATAAAAATCTGATTAAAGTTATCTCCTGGTATGACAATGAATGGGGATACTCGGTTAGAACGGTTGATATTTTGAAAAAAATGGCAGCCATGTAAGTTGAATTGAAATTAGGAAAATCCTATGGCAAAGTTATCAATAGACCAGCTGAGCATGCATGGAAAGAATGTTCTGGTGAGGGTTGATTTTAATGTTCCGCTTGATGATGATCTCAATGTGAGAGATGATTTTCGAATTCGTGCTGCTTTACCTACCATCCAAAAAATTATTGCAGAAGGAGGACGAGTGGTTCTATGTTCCCACCTTGGTCGTCCCAAGGGAAAACGGGTGGACACCATGAGTCTAAAACCGGTTGCCGAACAGCTCGGCCAATTACTCGGAAAACCGGTTGCCTTTGCTCCGGATTGTATTGGGCCGGAGGTGGCGCGCTTAAAAAAATCCTTGCAGAATGGGGAGGTATTACTTCTGGAGAATCTCAGATATCATCCAGAAGAGGAAGCCAATGAAAGTGAATTCTCGCGTTCCCTTGCAGAGAATTGTGATCTCTATATTAACGATGCGTTTGGGAGTGCCCATCGGGCTCACGCCTCTACTGATGGGGTAACAAACTATTTTACCCAATCAGCTGCCGGATACTTAATGAATAAAGAATTAAAGTATTTGGGAGATACTCTTCAAAATCCTGAGCGCCCCTTTGTTACTATTTTGGGAGGGGCTAAAATCTCTGGCAAAATAGATGTTATTAGCCATTTGAAGGAGAGGGCGGATTATCTGTTGATTGGCGGTGGTATGATTTATACTTTCTACAAGGCTCAGAAGAAAGAGATCGGAAAATCGTTATTGGAACAAGATCGTATTGAAATGGCCGCGGAAATCTTGCAGGACTTTCAATCAACTCAGTGCAAACTTGTGTTACCGGAAGATGTGATGATTGCCGACAAACTGGAAGGTAGTGCAACAACTGAAATTGTGGAGGCAGATCATATTTTACCTGATTGGATGGGTGTCGATATCGGTCCCAAAACTATAGATAGATTTAAGCAGATCTTAAAAAGTGCCCGAACAGTGGTTTGGAATGGGCCGATGGGAGTTTTTGAAATACCAGAGTTTGCTAAAGGAACAGAACAAATTGCGCAGATACTCGCTGAAATTACAGCTCAGGGAGCCACAACAGTGGTTGGTGGGGGAGATTCCGCTGCTGCGGTTAAGAAATACAAATTGACCGAGCAATTGAGTCATGTGTCCACCGGCGGAGGTGCATCCCTGGAATTTTTGGAAGGTAAAGTATTACCAGGTGTTGCCGCTCTCAATGAAGTTTAATTAAATAATACTTTACCCGCGCGACTGATTTTAATATTTTAAAATGAACACTTTGGTATCTTGCCACTGAAAGGAACAAAATGCGAACCAAGATAATCGCTGGTAATTGGAAGATGTACAAATCCAATGCGGAAGCATTGAATCTGGTTAATCAACTGAAGGGCCGGCTGGAAAAGAAACCTCCTAAAAAGAGTAAAATTGTGGTTTGTCCTCCCTTCACAGCATTAACAACTGTAACTGAGGCTCTGAAAAAATCAGTGATTGAAGTCGGTGCTCAAAACTTATTCTGGGAAGCAGAGGGGGCTTATACGGGAGAAATATCGGCCGGAATGATAAGAAGTACCGGAGCTCAATGGGTGATTGTTGGTCATAGTGAAAGACGTCAGTACTTCAAAGAAGATGAAAGAATTATTAACCGTAAAGTAAAACTAGCCCTTGAGAATAATCTCAATGTCATTTTTTGTATTGGTGAAACCCTGGAATTACGTCAGGAAAAATTAACAAAAGATATCATATTGAATCAGGTGGAGTGGGGATTAAAAGGATTAAGAGCAGCGGATGTGAAAAAACTGGTGATTGCCTATGAACCGGTATGGGCAATAGGGACCGGAAAAACAGCCACTCCAGCCCAGGCTCAGGAGGTACATGGGTTTTTGCGGGAAACTTTGGAGGCTTTGGCCGGAGGAGAAATTAGTAATCGATTGACGATAATTTATGGAGGCAGCGTTAAGCCAGAAAATGCTGCCGGGTTGTTTTCACAACCGGATATTGATGGAGCTTTGGTGGGTGGTGCCTGTTTGGATGCCGCCAGTTTTTACAAAATTATTTCGGCAGGCGAACAGGCGTTTAAATAGATGTTTTTTGAATAGATGTATAATTCGTTTTCAATTCTCTCTTGAGAAATAGAAATCCGCTGGGTTTGATTCTTTACCCTTGATCTGCATACCTCATCTTCTATTCGCTTTGCACTGAATTCCATTTGAATAAAATAAAACTACCTAGGAACCCAAACATTTCAAGCAAGTTTGAGATTTATCAGTTGAGCGTGAGGGAGGAAAGACACTTTCTTGTAATTTTTAGTGCGGACATTTTTGATGATAGAAATCCTGGACATAGAAAAAAATAGCATTGCGGCAGAGCTGAAAATCAAACCCGGAAGCAAACTGATCAGTATGAATCATAAACCTGTCAGTGATTTGCTGGACTATCGCTTTTACAACTCCGGTGAAGAGTTAGAGCTATTGATTGAACAGGATGGTGAGAGTATTATTTTCGAAGTGGAAAAGGAACACCAGGAAGATCTGGGATTAATTCTTGAAGATCTCAAAATGCGTAAATGCGGAAATAAATGTGTTTTCTGTTTTGTTCATCAGAATCCCAAAGGTTTAAGAAAAACACTCTACTTTAAAGATGAAGACTATCGTTTTTCTTTTTTATACGGTCATTACGTTACCCTTTCCAATACCAAACAGGCGGATCTTGATCGAATTGTTAATCAAAGATTAACCCCGCTGTATATATCTGTTCATGCGACTGATCTCGATTTACGTAAATATCTTCTGGGAATTAAATATGAAGATCATCTGCTTGAAAAGATTGAATTTTTAACCAATAATGGAATTGAGCTGAACTGTCAGATTGTATTATGTCCGGAATTGAATGATGCAGGGCAACTTGATCGAACCATCGCAGACCTTAAAAATTTTTATCCGGGAGTGCGTTCGGTGGCCATTGTTCCGGTGGGGTTAACCCGGCATCGCCGCAATCTGCCTGAATTAAAACCGGTTACCAAACCATACAGCCTGGCGTTAATGAAAAGTATCGATCAGATGAGGCTGAACTTAAAAAAGGAATTGGGGAGCTCGTTTGTGTATCTTTCCGATGAGTTCTATATTCGTACCGGTGTCCAAATTCCGGAAAATCGCTATTACGAGGGATTCTTTCAACTGGAGAATGGTGTAGGTTTGACACGGGATCTCATACAAAGATTTCAGGAAGAACTGCCCGAGATTATAAAGATGGATCCTCGCATGAAGTTGACTCTGGTAAGTGCAAAGTTGGGAGCAACAGCACTGCGGAAATATTTCATACCAGGATTATCCCAGATTTCCGGATTGAAGATTAAATTGTATCGGGCTGCCAATTATTTTTATGGTACCTCGATTGTGGTTGCCGGATTACTAGTGGGTTGTGATATATATAATCATTTGAAAAATAAGGATTTAGGAGACTATATCATCCTGCCGCCCCGGGTATTGAACCATGACGGTGTTTTTCTCGATGACTGGATGGTAGAGGATTTGGAAAAAAAATTACAACGTAAAGTCTTTATTTTTCCGGATAGTTTCCTGAAATTATTCCGGAATATTCGGGCCGCTGAAAGTGAATCAAATGAAAAACTTTCCCGGAAAATTCGTCATTCCGGACCATCGCTCTATGTCGCCGAGCATATGAAAAGCGGGGAGGAATTATTTGAGACAGCCATCCTTTAACCATTTTTACCAATTAACCTTTTCACAGTGGAACTAAGCCCATGAATTTACCGGTAGTTGCAATTATAGGTCGACCCAATGTGGGCAAGTCTACCCTGTTTAATCGGATCATCAAAAAAAGAGCGGCTATCGTTGATGATCAACCGGGTTCGACCCGGGATCGTCTCTACGCAGAAACCGATTGGCAGGGGCAATCTTTCCTAATGGTGGATACCGGCGGATATCTGCCCCAGGCGAGTCAGGAGATGGACAGGGCCATCCGGGAGCAGATTGAAATTGCAATTGAGGAGTCGGATCTCATTCTTTATGTGGTAGAATGGGCAACCGGTATTACGGATTGGGATGCCGATATTTCGGACAAACTGAAAAAAGCACAAAAGCCAGTCTTGCTGATTGTCAATAAAGTAGACAATGAATTGATGGAGTCTGAGGAGTATTCTTTCTATAATCTGGGTCTGGGAGATCCCATAGGAATATCAGCTCTGCAGGGTCGAAAAATAGGGGATATGCTTGACGTATTAGTGCAAAATCTGAAAAAAGTATCCCTTTCAACTGCTGCAGATGATGCTGTAAAGCTCGCCATTATCGGAAGGGAAAATGTAGGAAAATCGTCCTTTGTCAATACTTTACTGGGCCAAACCCGGTCAATCGTGACCAATATTCCGGGCACAACCCGCGATCCGATTGATTCTGAATTAAATTATAAAAGAAGAAAATATCTTTTGATTGATACTGCGGGTTTGAAAAGAAAAACCAAAGTCAAAGAAAATGTTCTTTTTTACAGCCATCTCCGGACCTTGCGTAGCCTACAACGTGCTGATGTGGTCATATATTTTCTCGATGCTTCTGATGGACCCACCCGCCAGGACATGCGCATGATACAGGAGGCAGTCCGCCAGAAAAAAGGGATGGTGCTCGCAATGAATAAATGGGATCTGGTTCTCAAAGATGAAAAAACCATGAAGGAGTGGGAAGACGCCCTTAAAGAAAAATTGGGTATTTTTAATTTTATTCCGGTTGTATTTACCTCGGTGTTGGAAAAACAGAGACTGTACCGCCTTTTAGATGAAGCCACGGATGTTTATAAAGAGCTTTCGAGGCACATTCCTACGCATGATCTGAATGATGTTCTGTTGCCGGTTATTAAGGAAACCAGTCCTCCTTCTGCGCAGGGAAAAGAGATAAAAATTAACTTTGTTACCCAGGTAAGATCTAATCCTCCCGTGGTCTGTTTTTTCTCTAATTTCCCACGTTTAATCGCTGAAAATTACCGCAGATTTCTGGAAAGAAAAATCCGTCAAAACTGGAATTTCAGAGGTGTGCCTGTTACTGTGGTGTTTAAAGCGAAACATAAATAATTAAATCTGTTACGGAGCAGAAACTCTTGTTCCTAAATTATATACCTGAAATGTGAGTTTTCGGCTGAAAAATGAGTCTTTGATTTGATAGAAAGGATTGTTGCATAAGGATGACAATTATTCGGGATCTTCAGATCACCTATCTGATTTTTTTTATATTGAGCAGCAATGTTCTAGGTCAGTCGAACGTTCAGTTTCCGTTCTCTCTCCCTCCAGATCCTACTCATGATTATAAGTGCGGTTTTCCCAACATCCTGGAAGCAAACAGTCCCACAAATATTGAACTTTTTAAGCAGCTTCAACAGTTGAAGATATCCGGAAGCCAGTATGATTCGGTCTACTTTTCTCCATCAGGACATTTTAAAATTTACTATAATACTGAGGGTATTCACCGAATTCCGGACTATGATCGCAATCAAAATGGAACTCCGGATTATCTTGAATTTGTCGCAAAGTCGTTCGACCGGGCCTGGTCTGTTGAAATCGATTCGCTGGGATTCAACCCGCCGCCTGATTCAAGCGGGAATTTTAGGGAAGTATACCCTGTTCACTGTCGCCTGCTAGGTGTTTATGGACAAACCTGGCTTGAATATAAAATTCCCGCGCAACCCAATGTGAAATATGTAACCTTTATCGAGATTAATACCAATTTTAATTTTGTAAATTATCCCAATATTACTGATCCAATAGTCAGAGACAGTATGGCCATTGCGGTGACAGCAGCGCATGAATTTAACCATGCATTACAATCCGGATATCGACTCTGGCCGGACAATGGCTACTTCCACGACATCTGGTTCATAGAGAGTTCCGCCACCTTTATGGAGGAAGTCGTCGCTCCGGAAGTGAATGATTATCTGCAATATCTGGACGACTATTTCCGCTATGCTCATCAACCTTTAGATCAGTCGAGTGGTGGTCTTGATGATTATGGCAAAGTGGTACTGGAAATTTTGTTAGACGAGCACTTCGAAACAGATTTTGTACGAAAAACCTGGGAAGAAATTGAAAATCAACGCGCTCTACCAGCCCTTGAGACTGTTCTGAAAAAAATGCAGGGGAATCTTTCCGTGGAATTTCGGAGGCTATCGGCCTGGCTTTATTTTACAAGTGAACGGGCGGTGACCGGACAATACTTTCCTGATGCGGCCTTGTTTCCGGATCCCAGATTTGTGGCGGGGGATCCTGTAGGAGGTGTAAAAAATATCCTGATTAGTGATTCCCTGCCCCGGCTGTCCTTTCAGTGGTACACATCTTCTATTCTGGAGTACATTCCTCTGCAACTTCACCTAAAAGCGACACGGGGATCCAATGCCAGTCTCTCAGCTGCGACCTTGATTCCATCACCGGGAATGACTTATATACAATTTCCTGCCTCAACTACCTATCAAATCAATCTGTTATCTACTCAATCTGTTTTGCCAATCGGTATCGTAAATTCCAATTTGAGTGGCAATGATTATTTCAATTTTGAACTGATTTCTAATCCTTTTTCTGAATCGATTTCTCATGATGTAAAGATATTTCCACAACCCTTTAAACTGTCGAATTCTCAACAATTTCTGCAATTCGAAAATTTGCCTGAAAATTCAACCGTCTCAATTTTTAACAGCCAGGGATTACACCTGATTACCCTGAATACCCCGGAAGATCGGCAGGGATTGATCTGGGACTTGAGAAATGAACAGGGACATCAGGTGGGAAGCGGGGTATACTTATTTTATGTCAAATCATCCGCTATAGAGCAACAAGGAAAATTTGTTATTATTCATTAATGTTTTCGTTCTTAACATTAGAATATTCCTTAAGTTATCATTTGAAAATAATCCGACTTGTATTTATTTTGTTGTAGTTAAAAATGTAGTTGTCTAAGGTAGGTCATGGAATTAATCCTGATATCGGTATTTATCAGTATTTTAGCTCTTGATATAACCATTGCATTTCAAGTGCTTATCTCCAGCCCGATTTTCGCCGGACCACTGCTGGGATGGTTGCTGGGAGATGTGTGGTTAGGATTCGAGATGGGTTTTTTATTTCAATTGCTATGGCTGAGTAAAATTCCTGCCGGAGCGTATATTGTACCGGAAGGTAATATAGCATCAATGATAGCTGTGGCATTAGTGATACTCTTGCGAGAATTTGGATTTCCCAATACCACCCTGGTCATTGTTTTCATCGAGGCCATATTGATTAGCTACCTCGGTGCTTTAATGACACTTTTTTATCGTAAATTTAATGGAAAAGTTCTGAATCTTATGATAAAAGAAGTAGAGTCCGTTCATTTCAAAGTCATGTTAATTCTGGAAATAGGGAGTATGTTCATCTATTTTTTGGGGGTATTCCTTCTAACCTATCTCACGCTGTTACTGAATATCCAAATATTACCAGGCTTTATTCAGTCGGCAGGGATTCTGTTTGAGAATCAGTTCATTATCGTAAAACCGGTGATACTCGGGATTGGTCTGGCTTTGGTCTATCCTATTTTGCGGGAGGCTGTTCATAAAAAACCGGGGAATAAATTTGAAAAAAGGTGAAAATCCAGAGACCCCAAGAATCATAAACAATTGGGATCTGTTCAAAGTTTTTCTGGCCAGTTTCTTCATGCAGGCTGTCTGGAATTTTAGAAGCTTGATCAGTATAGGATTCAGCATCTGTTTTTTCCCGGTATTGGATAAACTATGTGAGACCCCGGAAATGAAGCGTGAATTTTTTCAGAGACATCTCAAATTTTTTAATGCCCATCCTTATTTTGCTTCTTTTGCTCTGGGGGTATCCATTCGCCTTGAAGAGATGCGGGTCGCGGGTGAAGTGGGAGTGACCGAAACGATCGATCGTCTGAAAGACTTGCTGGTCAGCCCCTTAGGAGCTGTTGGGGATCGATTATTCTGGGCAACCATAAAACCGGCGGCTTTGATCTTTGGAATGGTGGGTATTTTTATTGCACCTCAAGTGTGGCTAAAATTTGTGGTGTTGCTGGTTACTTTTCTAATGTATAATATCCCGCATTTCTATTATCGGTTTGAGGGTATCGTGGAGGGTTATAATCACCCGCATGATATCCACCGTTACATCGGCCAACAGCGTTTTGAGGTTTTACGGTCTCTCTTTGTCTTTATCCTGGTTTTCTCGGTACTCTCACTGATTATTTTCTATAGTTACAGTCTGTTACGTTCCGGGCCGATAAATTTTCTATTTTTTATAGTGGCGGTTTTTTGTACAATTTTCTTAAACAGGATTACCTACAATTTTTACTTAGTTACCCTGGGTTCGTTTGTATTATTTCTTTTGGTTGCAATTTTATTTTTATAATTGTCCATTTTAAAAATTTTCAGCGGATTATGATTAAAAAAGAGCTGACCATCAAAAATAAAACGGGCCTGCATGCCAGACCTGCGGCGCTTTTAGTGAAAACCACTGGTAAATTTAAATCGGAAATCTTTATCTCAAAAGATGGTTATAAAGTTAATGGCAAAAGTATTATGGGTGTCATGACATTAGCGGCGGAATCAGGGAGTGTCATTGAAATCAGTGTTGACGGTCCTGATGAAGAAGAGGCTATGCTGGCATTGGAAGATCTGATTAATAATAAATTCTTTGAAGATTAATTATCCTGCGTTGTACATCGCGCAAAACTGCGAAGGTTTTATTCTGTAGTATTTACAGTACACTCAGTGATCCCGCCTGTGCCAGGTAGAGATACCGGATGCTCGTAACTCGTCTCTCGGCACTCGTTAATCCCCACTTATCAGAGATTCTATTTTTACCAATAGCCAATGGCTAAAAGCCAAAAGCTGAGTCTCAATTCCAAAATCCGAATTCCAAATTCCAAAATTATAAGTATCTGGCATCTGGTATCTAATATCGAGCATTGAGTACATCCTAAATTCATCCCCTTCCTGCTACAACTTGATTGAATTTCAACAGACCTGCCGGAAAATTCGACATATTAGCTGAATCTCACAATTTGGTCGTTTTTCGTAAGCGTAATAATTTCATAATATTAACCAATTTTATTTTCAGATTTAAATATCGGCATTTAATTTGCTCAACAATTAATAAAAGGTGATTTAGGTCACTTTTGGATATTAACCTCGTCATGGATAGAGGGGGAGCAATGCATGGAATGTCAAATTAGAGAATCAGAACAGGGTATTGAAATCTCTGAAGAATATAGAAACCTGGTCTCTTTCCTGCGGAGTCGTCTTGATGTAATAAGCACCTCACTATATTTATTGGAGGGATCATGCCGGGAAGAAAACATTGAGGCAATAAAATATTTAAAAAAAATTAATGATAAGATGGAATCTATCCGAAAATTTATAAATATGTGATATGGATAGGAAGGGTGTCATGAGAAAAGACGAAATTAAGATTCTTGTGGTTGAGGATGAAGAGATCATCCGTATGATGTTCAAGCAGTCATTCTCGAACTGGGGATTTAAAGTTGATACGGCAGAGAACGGGAAAGAAGCTTTTGACAAATGTCAGGACGGTTCATACGACATTGTTGTGACTGACTTGAATATGCCGGTTATGGATGGAATGGAACTTTTGAAAAAATTAAAATCGAAAGTACCACATCAGGAAGTTATTGTCGTTACCGGTTATGCTACCATCGAATCTGCGATTGAAGCAATGAAACTCGGTGCCTACGATTTTATCTTGAAGCCGGTGAATTTTGATCATGTGCAATTTACCATTAACAAACTTTTTACCAAGATTCGGGCAGAAGCTGAAAATGAAGAATTGCGGGAGGTAAACACCCAGTTAATGGAATTGCATGAGATGAAGGATAAATTTCTCTACATCACTAATCATGAGATACGCACGCCACTTACTATTATTAAAGGATATATCGATGTATTGCGGGGATTAATCTCCAATCCGGGTGGAGAGGTAACCGAAACTTTGACCATTCTGGAAGATACCACGACGGAATTAAATGAGCTGGTGGATCGTATGCACTTGCTGAAATCTCTGGAATTGGGAGAAATTGAGCGAGATAATGATTCCCTGGATTTAAAGGAAATTCTGAGTAAAGTGTATCGTGAACTGGGGAGTCTTTTCAAAATACGAAACATCGACCTGAAAGTCATGGTTGATAAAAAACCGCTATTCGTAACTGGTGATTACCGCCAGGTTCGTTTGCTTATGCGAGAGTTATTTCATAATGCCCTGAAATTTACTCCTGATAAGGGTAGCGTGATTGTGAAACTTGAATTTAAGAATGATCAGATACATTACTCTGTGAAAGACACAGGTGTAGGAATTCCATACGAGAAGCAAAAGCTGATTTTTGATAGATTTTATGAAATTCAGGATGTGGTTAACCATCGCTCTTCCAAGAAGGATTTTCTGGGGGGTGGTTTGGGTATCGGTTTGAGTATGGTAAAGGAAATTGTGGAAGGGATGAAGGGTAAAGTAGAGTTGATCAGTGAGCCGGGAGAGGGATCTGAATTCAAGATAGTCCTCCCCTTTACAAAACCGCAGCAGAAAGCCAAGGTGCAGGCAGATACACCTGTAGAGACGGAATCGAAAAGTTAGCTATTAATTTCGATACCTTTTGATTTTTTTGATTAAATATTTTTCTGTCCCTCTTTTTTATACTATTCCCGATTTTTTATTTAAGTATAATATCTTCTCCTTTTTGGAAGTGTCATTCAATCCACCTGCTTCCCTTTAATATCAGATTTCTGTTGAGGTTTCCTGTCAAATATTATGTCTTGACATTTTTCTGTGTTTATATTAATATGAAAAGGGGAAATATGATAAACACCATGCGTATCTTCAGTCTAGTCCTTTGTTTTATTGCCGCACTTGCCTATGCCCAGGAGTCTTCTAAAGTCCATGTTCTGGTCTATGACGGGGTGATCAATCCCGTTGCCACTGATGTAATTCGCTCGGCTATCCAGCAGACCGAAGAAGAGGGGGGAGAGTGTCTGGTCATCGAGTTGGATACTCCCGGCGGATTAATGAAATCCATGCAAAAAATTGTGAAAGATATTTTATCATCGCCCATTCCGGTAGTGGTTTATGTTGCACCATCGGGATCCCGTTCCGGGTCTGCCGGTGTTTTTATTACTTATGCCGCACATGTTGCAGCTATGGCACCAGGAACAAATATTGGAGCCGCCCATCCGGTTAATCTTCAGGCTGGTGCCGATACCAGTGAAACCATGATGGAAAAGGTAACCAATGATGCCGTGGCTTACATTCGAAGTATTGCTGAAAAGCGTGGAAGAAATGAAGAGTGGGCAGAAGAGGCAGTTCGTGAAAGTGCTTCAATACCAGCCAGCGAAGCGTTAGAATTGAATGTGATAGATTGCATGGTTCCTGATCTGGATAGTCTGCTATCCTGGTTAGACGGGCGGGAGATCGAGGTTTTGGAGGGTAAAAAAACCTTGAGGACCCGCGATGCAATCAAAATCAGCATAGAACTTACCTGGCGCCTCAAACTTCTGAATGTCATTAGTGATCCAAATATTGCCTATATTTTGTTATTAATTGGTATCTATGGTATTTTTTTTGAATTATATAATCCTGGAGCTATATTACCGGGGGTAGTTGGGGGAATCTCTTTAATTTTAGCTTTCTATGCGTTACACACCCTTCCTGTAAATTATGCAGGACTACTGTTAATTTTATTTTCAATAATCTTATTTGTGGCAGAAATAAAAGTACCCAGCTATGGAATGTTAACCGTAGGAGGTATTGTGTCTTTAGTTTTTGGTTCTATAATGTTATTCAAGGATTCACTGCCTTTTATTCAGGTTTCGTGGAAGGTCATTCTCTTTGCAACCGTTATAACTTCCTTATTCTTTTTAATTGCTATTGGATTGGGTCTTCGGGCCCAGCGTCGTAAACCCGTCACAGGCCAGGAAGGTTTGGTGGGGGAAACAGGCGAAGCAGTAGAGAATTTCAGTAAAGGTAAAGGTCAGGTTGCGGTTCATGGTGAGATCTGGGAAGCATACAGTGAAAGCAGAATAAAAAAAGCTGATGCCATTATAGTTGTTTCAATTGAAAATCTCAAAGTAATTGTAAAAAAAGTTACCTAAAGTTGGAGGAAAATTTATGCCTTATCTCGCCACCATTGTTGTTTTAGTAATACTTCTTCTTGCGAGTGCCATTCGTATTTTAAGGGAATATGAAAGAGGGGTCATTTTTAGATTAGGAAGATTAATCGGTGCGAAAGGACCGGGAATCATCATCCTCATTCCGATGGTTGATCGAATGGTAAAAATTAGCCTGCGAACAGTAGTCATGGATGTCCCCCCTCAGGATGTGATTACCAGAGATAATGTTAGTATTCAGGTTAATGCTGTGATTTATTTCCGGGTGTTAAATCCTGAAAAAGCAGTGGTAGAAGTGGAAAATTTTCTGTTTGCCACATCCCAACTGTCACAAACTACATTGCGGAGCATTGTAGGGCAGGTGGAGCTGGATGAATTACTTGCACAACGGGAGAAAATAAACAAGGATCTGCAGCAAATTGTTGATAAGCACTCTGATCCCTGGGGTATTAAAGTTTCACTGGTTGAAATTAAACATATCGATCTGCCAGTTGAGATGAAAAGGGCGATGGCTCGCCAGGCAGAAGCTGAGAGGGAACGGCGAGCCCGGGTTATCAACGCCGAAGGTGAATACCAGGCAGCTACCAAACTGCAAATGGCTGCGGAAATCATTGATCCCTATCCGGTGGCTCTCCAGTTACGATTTTTACAGACTCTCGCCGAGGTTGCTTCGGAGAACAACTCCACCACCATATTTCCTGTGCCCATTGACCTCTTTACGCACTTCATGAAGGGTGGAAAATCAGATAAGTAATTTATTCTCTCCATTCGATTATACCTGTAAATAAAATAGCAGAGACATTCCTCTGCTATTTTATTTATGACTTTTTAATTCTGTTGATTTTTTATTTCCCCTTTTGTAATATCTATGAGATAAAAGTAACAAAGTATTAAAACCATTCAAATAGTGAGAAAAGTAAATCAGGCGATGTCCTGTATTTCCCAAACAATTGACTTAAAATATAATTAGCTGCCTATAAAATGAGGAACACAACATTGTTTGGAAGTTTTGGTTAATATCGTTATGCGTGATATTATTCATTTAAAGACTGCGGGGAGATTGAAGATATTCAGCAATTATAATAAATAATCATAGATTAAATCATACGGAGGATCCATGAAAGAAGAAAAAATGAACAAAGAAGAACTCTTGAAAAAAGCAAACAAACCTGCCGAAGATGCCATGCGTCTTCATCCATTTTATCGTGGAAAAATTGAGGTCATTCCCAAAGCGCATGTTTGGGGTATGGAAAGTTTTGGTGTCTGGTATACGCCTGGTGTTGCGGCACCCTGTAAGGATATCCAAAAGAATCCGGAGATGGTCTTCCAGCATACCAACAAATGGAATACCATTGCTGTCATTTCTGACGGAACACGGGTTCTGGGCCTGGGAGATATTGGCCCGGAAGCCGGTTTGCCGGTGATGGAAGGTAAGGCACTTCTGTTTAAATATTTAGGTGGCGTGGACGCTTTTCCGTTAATGCTTGATACCAAAGATCCCGATGAAATCATTAAGACGGTTCTCCTTTTACAGCCTGGATTAGGGGGAGTCAATTTGGAGGATATTTCTCAACCGAAATGTTTCCATGTACTGGACACTTTGCGGGAGAAAGCCAGAATTCCGATATGGCATGATGATCAGCAGGGAACTGCTGCGGTAACAGCGGCCGGATTGATCAATGCTCTGATAATGGTGAATAAAAAAATTGGAGATGCTAAAATTGCCATGGTAGGTGCCGGTGCTTCGAATATTGCTATCTCCAGGGTTATCATCAAGGCCGGTGTCAACCCCAAAAATATCATCATGGTGGATTCCAAAGGTATCCTTAATATGGCCCGGGATGATATCAAGAATAGTGCTTTCAAGGAAAAATGGCATATGTGTCAGGTAAGTAATGAGAAACAGATAAAGGGTAATATTCCTGATGCGATGAAAGGTGCTGATATACTCATTGCCCTATCCAGACCGGGACCAGATGTGATTCAGAAAGAATGGATCAGCCAAATGGCAGATGACTCGGTGGTTTTCGTCTGTGCCAATCCCATCCCGGAAATATGGCCCTGGGAAGCAAAAGAAGCAGGTGCCCGGATTGTCGCGACCGGCCGTTCGGATTTTCCCAATCAGGTCAATAATTCACTGGGATTTCCCGGTATTTTCCGTGGAACCCTGGATGTGATGGCCAAAACCATTACCGATGAAATGTGTATTGCCGCCGCCAGGGAACTCGCGAAAACACAGGAAGATAAGGGACTCGATGAGGATCACTTGATACCTACTATGGATGATTGGGAAGTATTCCCCAGGGAAGCCGCCGCAGTGGGTATGATGGCTATTGAACAGGGTGTGGCGAGATTAAAGATGACCCGTGAGGAACTGTTCCAGACGGCGGAAACGATCATCAAAAAATCCAGAGATGAAACTCAGTTAATGATGGAAGAAGGACATATCGAAGCTCCTCCGGGAATTGATCTCTGAATCTGACCTTTTTAAAAAGGGAGCATTCTTTGGGATGCTCCCTTTTTTTATGAAATAATCCTCAAACATATTTGCTACAGTGTTATCCCTGAACCCCTGGATCCCCTGCCTGCCGCAGGCAGGCGTCATTCCCTGAAGGGAAGACAGTGCAATTGAATTTGTCATCCCCGCATGTTTAAGGCGGGGATCCATCTATATCCATCCCTAGCATTTCTGCAGGGATGATCTCATCTTGAATTCGTCATAAAATCTAAATACGGGTCTACCAATTTTATATCCAGATAGAGAATACCTGTCATGATAATTCAAACCATTCCATCCGCCATCCCTGCCTGCCCGGCAGCAGGCGGGGGATCCAATTAATGATTTCGTAAATCTATCCATGTTATTATAAATTAACATTTCTCACCTTGTAACTAATAGTAATTATGATAGTTACTGAATTTGT
>CBDUVK010000007.1:0-27761 GCA_965370645.1 uncultured bacterium | reverse complement strand
ATGTCAGTAATGTTATGCATTAAATCCTATGTTTGAAGTGAGAAATGTTAGTTATGTAGTAATCGAATTATTTTCTACTAATGTCTGTGAATATCCTTATGCATAATTTTACGGGTCTCGAAGAGTCGGTCGTCTGCGGGAAGATCAATTAAATAAGCGTTCATTTGGACGTCATTTTCTTTTTTTAACAACTGGGCTATATAATCAATCATACTTGTGGGGAATATATTAGATCTTTCATATGATTTTCGCTTTTTTAAAAGAATTTCCGCGGATTCCACGCAGCTACCCGGAAGCGCTGGTAATTTGCTGAGCAATTTTTTATCCTGAAATATGTTACCTTTTGTATATAGTTTTTTTGCAAGGTCCAGTGCTTCGGGATGTGTGAGTCCCCATTCAGCGGCCAGGGTCATTCCAGCCAGCAGTAAATGGATAATGGCACTTCCGTCCGGACTACGTAATTCGACAGTCTGCCTTCCCTCAGGATCATTAAAATTGTCTCTTTCTTGCTCATTCAATTTTCTGGCGAGATTCGACATCTTGGACCAACCTAAAGGTACACGGATCATAGCGCTGCGGTTTAAATTGCTCCAACAGATCCGGGTGGGCGCTTCCTGATTGGGGACCAACCTGAGATATGCTGAGGAAGTGGTGTTTCCAAAAGCCGTCAGCGTGTCTGCATAGTGGCATAAACCACCGATAAGTTGAGTCGCTTCCCTTGATAGATCTCCCTTATTATCTGTCATCAAATTTTTACCATTCTTGATGAGCTCTATGTGGATATGCAATCCATTACCGGCGATTCCTTCTTCCAGTTTAGGTGTAAAAGTGGCCACACAGCCATGGCGGTAGGCCACATTGCGAATAATCCAGCGACCCAACACGAGATGGTCTGCGGCGTCTTCAATGGGAGAAGGTAAAAATTCAATCTCCATCTGTTCAGCTCGCTTACTTTTTAACTCTTCTATATCACTTCTCACTTTGTGGACGAATCCGACTTCGCTGTGGGCATATTTCACGGCACCTGTAAGTTGGGTAATATACCTGACCATTTCATTTAGAATTTCCCCACTTTTCACAAATGGTGCCGCAGCATGATAACCTCGTTGCTTTTGTGCCGGAAAAATATTGTCCTCGGGATCACTCAGAAGAAAGAATTCCAATTCTCCGAGTGCATATAAATCGAGAGAAGTATTTTTTTTAAAAAGCTGATTTGCACGATAAAGAATATTATCGGGTGCAAAGGGTGCTCTTCTCCCGTTTACATCAATATAGCGGCAAATAAAATCAAGACTTCCCGAATCAAAGGGATTCAAAAATGCAGTTTTATAAATTGGGATAACATATAGATCTGATAAGGTGGTTTCAACCATACCTGCAAACAGTGATGACCCATCAACACGCTCACCGTCCGCCAGGATTCTTTCGGCCTGCAAGCGACTGCTCAAGGGTAATTTTAATTCCTTAAGTTTTCCGTCCAGACCTATATAATGAAAGGTGATCCGCTCGATTTCTTTCTGAAGAATAACTTTCAGAAAGTCCTCCCGGGAAAATTCCTCACTGTTTTTATCCAAAATCTGACATAGAGGATTTGTTAACGTGTAAAAATTATTCATCTCAATCTCCTCTTTCATGATGGGTGTGGAAAATATTGTGAAAAGTATGATTTGCTGCAAGAAATTTTATAAAATTAAGTTATGCAACATTAATATTGAATTTTAAAGTCCTTAATGTGTTTGAAAAATATTCTGGCCGGTCTCCAACAGAGAGAGCAATGCTGTTATTAAAATCGATCAATGCTCTAAATCACAGTTTCTTTTCACAGGAAATATAAAGCTATTTAGGATGGTTCCAGTGTTGAAAAAATTTCGAGTGTATTCCCGGATTGGGCATCAAACCAGAATTGAAAAACTGAAGATTCGTTATGCATATGAAATGAATTGGAAGTGCGGGGAGTTCGATACCCATTTTTGTGCAAAAAAATAATTTCATTTTGAATATGAAATGGATGTTGGTTGATTTTTCATAATTCTCGTGCTATATTGATTTATTGTTCCGCATTAATGTCGGAAATTCCTTCATTCGGTTCTGTGAAGAGAAATATGACCCATGATTGAAGAAACCAAATTTAAATCAGTTGTATTCAACCAGGCACTTCTTGAGCTGGAAGACACTTACGTCAATGAGCTGGAAGATATGTTGATTTCCACACTTATGGAACAGAAAACCGTTCAACTTCAAGGTAACATTGATGAGGTGATCGAATTTGCAGGAAGAACAAATTATAAGATCCGTTTAAGAAGACCAAACAAGAATGTCTGGTCGATTCCTTTTAGAGACTTTCGTGAATCCATCCGAAAAGTTTTAAGAATAGGAACATCCGGTCTTCTGGATAATGGTAGCCAGAATACTATATTAAAAAAAGAGAAAATAGATTTTCCGACTACTTTATTGTTAAATGTTCTCCCGGAAAAAGAATATAAAAATCGCAGTTTTGTAGGAAATCCTGTTGTACATCCTACCTATGGGGATGGCAGAGTAATCCGCATTTCAGATTCTGGGAACGTGGAAGTTCAATTCAAAGACCGCATGGTACGTCTCAAACCTAATTTTATTAAGCTCAAAACAAACTGATTTTTTCTCTTCTTATTTTATGAGGAGAACTCTGGCTGGCGCGCCATCTCCACCGTGAATTTTCATCGGTAAACAGATAAGATCATAATGTCCACTTTTGATTTCCCGCAAATCGAGTAGTTCAACACCGATAATATTATTCTGGAATAGTATTCGATGTACCGGAAGATCGACGGCACCATATAGATCCAGCGAAAAATAATCAATCCCCACAAGCTTAATTCCCAAGGTAACCAGGAATTTAGCTGCGTCTGGCGTGAGTGCTGAAAAATCTTCTCGAAATGACGACGAATTTTGCCAGAATCCGGAATTACGAGTTTTCATAAAAATTCGTGTCTGAGCTTTAATAGAATATTTCTCTAATATTTGGGCGTTAATCTTTTTTACTTGAGGAATTTCCAGTACCTGGACTTCGCCCATTAAGAAGTTTAAAGGAATCTGATCAATCGTCCATTTATCTTCATATAAATGATATGGGGCGTCGATATGAGTTCCCCAATGGAGTGAAGAATGAATGCTGCTGCTGTTATATATTTCCCCCCTGGAAAGAGAGGATGTTTTCTCGATCTTACTCGGTACGTCACCCGGCCAGGTCGGAAAGTCTGAGTTCAAATCCATGGTCACATCATAAATTATTCTATCCTTAAATGCAGTCACGATCTTTTTCCTTTAAGAATGGTTCAATATTTATTTTGAAATACGAGTTTTTCAAGTAATTTAAACTCTTTTTCATAATTTGGGGTGAATATATTCTGCCCTAAATTTTTTTCTATTTCTTCGATTGTCCAGAAACGAGCCTCGCTGATTTCGCTGGGATTCGGGAAAAATGGACCATTATCTTCTAACAAAAATCCATAAATCAATTCACTTTCGAAATCATTTCGCATGACATAGCGAAAAAGCGGTCTGAAATCTGCCATAGAAATACCTATTTCCTCTTCGGCTTCCCTGGATAACGCATGCTCAATCGACTCACCACTATGGACATGGCCACCTATGGCGGTATCCCATCGATTTGGCTGGACATCCTTATCTGCTGCTCTCTTCTGCAGAAAGATCTCCCCAACTGAATTTATAATGTGGACATGAATCACCGGATGTAACAACTCAGGATTTCCATGCACAGTACTTCGGGGAGCTCTTCCAATGATCTTTCCATCGCGTGTTACCAGATCAAACCATTCCTCTTTTGAATATTTTTTTTTAAGTTGATGACGCTGCCATAAGGATTTCAAAAATTCGAATCCCATCATCGATCCGATAAAAATATAAAACAGTCCGCCGCTAACAAATGCCCAAGCCTCTTTACTCAGAAAAAATGCGGCATAAAAGACCAGAGCGGTATGCAGAGAAAATACAAAAAACATCCTCCGCATCATCTTCTGCATTAGCTTAATCTGTTGCGAAGTGAACTCAATTCCTTTCATATATCTACTGGATAATTTCAGCATAATCGGATTGTTAGAAAATGCTGTGATTCCCAAGAGGGCCATCAGGATAAGCCCGATTAATCCAGGTTTAACTTTAAAAAATATATCATTCTGAAGAATCAAAGAGATTAAACCAAGGATGAGTATAAGACCGGTATCAAAGATGATAAATCTCTCAATAACTTTACTCTTGAGGTAAGTAACAATAGTTTCGAGGACACCAAACGTAATTGCGGTAATGAGGCCAATGGTTAAACCGAATAATTCATCGGCAATAATAAATACAAGTAGAGGTAAAAATCCGATAGTAAAGTTTTTCAATAATGTCTTACGGTCGAGCATGGAATGCATGTCTTATAATTTGGAGAAATTTTGGTGAGAATAAATATACATAGTTGCAGATAAATAAAAAAGGGGCGAATGATCGCCCCTTTTAAGACATCCGTGATTTTGCACGGTGCATGATCTTTTGTATATCCAACCTTTCATCTTTCGTAATTTGCAGTGCTTCTCTAAGAAATGAATCGTCCATTGTACGATAATAGTCTTCTAAATAGATCAGCACCAGTTCTTCCGATTCTTCTTTCGTCCATTCGTCAAGAAACAACATTCGCCCGTTTGAACCGTTTCTTGTATCTTCCATATAAGACTTGCCTTTCTATTTACAATTAAAAAAGTCTTTTGAGTGCAGCTAAAAGCTCTTTGAAATCACCCACCACGACATCTGCTTCTTTCAAATAATGAGAATTTAAGGTAGTGGTCAAGCCAATAACTTTCATCCCGGCAGATTTTCCACTTCGAATTCCGAGGGGTGCATTTTCAATCACGATGCATTCTTCGGGATCAGTTTCTAAAATAGATGCGGCCAGTGAATAGGGTTGAGGACTGGGCTTGGTCTCACCGACATCATCACTGGTTACAATCGCCTGAAAGTATTCGCTTAATCCAAAACTTTGGAGTGTTTCCATGACTCTACCGCGTTTTCCACCAGTGACTACACCCAATTTTAATTGCTTTTCTTTAGCCCAATTTAACACTTCCAATAGATTCGGATAAAATCTAATTTTTTTAATTTTATTATAATGATCCTGTTTATCTTTAATTATATCAGGTGTGGTTTCGACAGGCAGATTGTACTTTCTGGTTAGTTCATGAGCAACGGCTTTCACACCTTGTCCTTCCATCATGTATAATACTTCGGGATTCATTTCAATCCCAAACTTTTCCAGAGCTTTGCGCCATCCCTGATAATGATCTTCCATGCTCTGTACAAGTACACCGTCGAAATCGAATAAAATTGCTTTCATTACTCTATCAGTATCTTTTTATAAATATAGGTTGTTTACAGTAATTTAGCTTCCTGAGTTCCCAGTATCCTTTTTTTATTAATCGGTCTATCGACTAAAATCATGATTGAGAATATACTTTTTTGAATAAAATTTGGCCATTATATTAAGCATAAAATGATTATAAAAGCAAGTGTGAGTTAAATGACTGAAAAAAATAAATCCAATGCCGGCGTTGACACTGCTAAAATTAAGTTTTGTGATATGCGTTGTGAACATGCCCGTTTTCCGGATAGCAATGATATTGATGGTTCTAGATCATGCCAAACCTATCTTGCTATCTGGTGTACACAATTAAAAGCCTATACCACCAAGAACGCCCCATGTGCTGTGATATATGGGCAGAGAAGACCGAAAAGCTCCTGGTGATTTTTTAATAGATCAGATATTGATGTAACGCTTGTAAAGGTCTTCCAGCATACTTTTGGATTTTATCCGTTCCAACTTAACATTCTCTTTCTGGCAGAGCGCCAAAAGCTCTTGGAATTGCTCGGGATTGGCAATAACCTCTAAACGAATTTGATCATTCAATTTTGATGTCTGTTTAATTTCCACCGCAGAAAAATTCTTTATGATTTCTTGAATGTTGGGATCCGCATCCAGCACGAATATCTCCTCCCGATGATCATCTAAGTGAATGTCTTTTACCAGTTTTCCTTCGTGAAAGAAAATGATTCTATCGCAAATATCCTCAAGTTCTGACAGCTGATGGGAAGCATATATAATAGTAAAATTTTCCAATCTCTGCAGAAGTGTAAGAAAATCGTTTTGGCTTTTAGGGTCCAGTCCCGACATTGGTTCATCGAGTAATAGAATTTGCGGTTCATGGATCAAAGCTGACGCCAATAATAATCTCTGGCGCATTCCTTTGCTAAAGGTTGATACAAGTTTATCTTTGTGAGTTTCAAGGGAGGTCCATTTTAGTAATTCATCTCTTCTTCCGGATATTTTGGCAGGAAGCATTCCAGCCATTTTTCCTGAAAATTCAAGTATCTCAAACGGCGTAAAATTTTCTAATCCCTCTTGATATTCTGAAACAAAACCAATATAACGTTTGGTTTTTTCCAAATTCTTCTCACCCATAATTTCAATTGATCCACTTGTACTGCGGAGGAAATTCAATAACAGACGGAAAAGAGTGGTTTTCCCGGAACCATTGGCTCCAATAAGACCTACTTTATCTGCGGTATCTATATTGAAAGAAACATTTTCCAGAGCATAATTTGATTGTCCCCGGTACACTTTGGAAACCTGTGAAACTTGAATGATGGGTGTCACGTCAGGCATAAGCATGTTATTGTTTATAGTAGTCCCTGTCAGTAATGTTTTTTTTTGCTTCTTAAAATTAGTTGCCATTGCTTACATTAACAAAGTAAAATTTTTGTTAGTTGAGAAATTTTGGAGGAATTCTGAGATGATTGATGATATTACCATTCCGGAGAAAGTTGAAGAAGTCTTAAAATTAGCGCTTGAAATGGAAGAGGAAGGGTATCGAACCTATACGGAGGGTGCCAAGACCGTTAAAAATTCATTGGGAAGGCGGATGCTGGAAAGACTGGCCCAGGATGAAATAACCCATATGAAACGAATCAGGGAGGTTTATGAAGCACTGGAGGGCAAACGAGAATGGGGTAAAGTTGAGATGCACACTTCCAAAGAATCAGTTACTTTTCAAAATATATTCAACCGCCTAAAAGATGAGTTGGAACAGTCGACTCAGGAATTAGGAAGCCATGGCGTTGACGATGAGGAAGTGATCGAGACTGCCATAAATCTCGAAAACCATGCCCGTTTTTATTATGCTGAATCTGCCAAGAAGGCTAAAGACAAAAAGGTAAAGGAATTTCTTGAAACCCTGGCTCAGGAGGAGGAAGGTCATTACCAGGCATTGCGGAATATGAATAATTTTATGGCCGATCCAGCTAATTGGTTTGCTACCCAGGGAAAATTTTAAATATGAGTTGGGCGAGTATTGATTTTGGAATTCATCTAAAGAGGAATATTCCCGTGCTTTTTTAATGGCAGGGAATCTATTTTATTTTTTAACATTTCTAGTGCTTTTATAATTCGTGGGCGGGTTCTTTTCGGTTCAATAACATCATCGACATAACCTCTTTTGGCGGCAATATAGGGATTTGCAAATTTTTCCTTGTACTCCTTCTCCAATTGCTGCGCCTTCTGCTTGGGATTTTCGGCTTCGGAGAGTTGCTTGGAGAAAATAATTTCTACGGCTCCACTGGGTCCCATTACAGCTATTTCTGCCGTGGGCCAGGCGTAATTGATATCACCCCGAACATGTTTTGAGCTCATCACGCAATAAGCCCCACCGTATGCTTTTCGGGTAATAATAGTAATTTTGGGTACAGTAGCTTCTGCGTATGCATAGAGCAATTTGGCCCCATTCCGAATAATTCCCGCATGTTCCTGAGCAGTACCCGGCCAAAATCCCGGAACATCCTCGAAGGTGATTATCGGAATATTAAATGCATCACAAAATCTTATAAAACGCGCACCTTTAATAGAGGCATTGATATCAAGACCTCCCGCCAGAAAGTTGGGTTGGTTCGCTACTATGCCTATGGACTGGCCGTTCAAACGGGCAAAACCGACAATAATGTTAGGTGCCCAGTACTGATGAACCTCCAGAAATTCACTTTGGTCAACCACACTCAAAATAACCTTTTTCATATCATAGGGTCGATTGGGATCATCGGGAACTATGAAATTGAGATCCTCATCCACCCGCTCAATTGGGTCATCATTTGCCTGTATAGGGGGCATTTCAGTGTTATTCTGGGGGATGTAGCTAAACAATTTTCTCAATAATAGCAGTGCCTGTTCATCATTCTCTGCCATAAAATGAGCAACTCCACTCTTCTTATTATGTACCTTAGCACCACCCAATTCATCATTGGAAACGTTTTCCTTCGTAACTGCCTTAACGACTTTGGTGCCGGTTAAAAACATATAACTGGTGTTCTGGACCATAATTGTAAAGTCTGTTAAAGCGGGTGAATAAACGGCCCCTCCTGCACAGGGACCAAATATACCTGATAATTGCGGAACTACACCTGAGTATAGAACATTGAGCAGAAATATGTCTGCATAACCAGCCAGACTTTCAATACCCTCTTGAATTCGGGCGCCCCCGGAATCATTGAGTCCGATTAGGGGGGCACCGTTTTTGGCAGCCATTTCCATGATTTTGCATATTTTTTCTGCGACGGTTTCGGATAAGGAACCTCCCAAAACTGTAAAATCCTGAGCGAATACGTAAACAAGACGGTCATCAATGGTTCCATAACCAGTAACAACACCATCGCCCGGTATTTTGTTTTCTGCCATACCAAATTCTGGGCATCGGTGCTCTTTGAACATATCAAATTCTTCGAAACTATCGTCATCCAATAAAATATCGAGCCGCTCTCGTGCTGTTAATTTACCTTGACTATGCATCTTATCTATTCTTTTTTGACCGCCGGCTAACCTGGCTTTCGCTCGCATCCCCACCAATTTTTCAAGCCTTTTGTTGCTGTCCATACCTTCTCCTTGTTAATAGCTTAAAATATGCTTTTTTTCACAATTTTATAAAATATAAGCTCTTTAATATTTTGAAAAAATTATTTTAATTTAAAATAATGAAAAAATAGCAGATTATGACAATTTTTTAATATCCCAGTTAGGGAAAATAATCTTTAATCTAGAATATGTACCAAAAACATTGATTAATTTCTAGGAGATAATATTTTAATTCAGTGTTTTTGAACCTGAATGTCCCAAATATTTATTCAGTTGACAAAATTTGTGAAATAAATTATATTTTTCTCAAAGAATAGATCTTACTGAGGAGGATAAATGAATTTGTTTAATAAACTTATTGCCCTTACTCTACCTTTTGTACCGAAACCGATTGTTGGGTTTTTCTCGCGTCATTATATCGCCGGTGATCATTTGGAAGATGCTGTCAAATTGATTCGTGAGTTGAACTCGCAGGGGATGATGGCAACTCTGGATGTACTGGGGGAAGAAGTCAAAGAAAAAGAGCAATCTCTAAAAGCGGTCGATTTGTACAAAAGTACACTGCAGGCTATACACCGTGAAAAATTAGATGCCAATATTTCTGTAAAACCGACTCATATGGGCTTGACTATTGACAAAGAATTCTGTTATGAAAATATCAAGGGATTGGTATCAGAAGCGGCAAAATTAAATAATTTTGTCCGTATTGACATGGAAGATGCTTCCACGACGGATGATACTATAGACATCTATCTCCGCTTAAAAAAAGACTTTGATAATGTGGGAACGGTGTTGCAGTCTTATCTTCGCAGAACGATAGCTGATATTAACCAATTAATTCCGCATAAGGCAAATTTGCGCTATTGTAAAGGTATTTATAACGAGAAAAGGGAAATTGCCTATAAGGATAAGACCCTCATTAATGAGAATTTTAATTACGGACTAGAAAAATTATTGAATCAGGGCTGCTATGTTGGCATTGCAACTCATGACGAAAAATTAGTCTGGTATGCCTTGAAATTAATAGACCAAATGAATCTGAAACCGGACAAGTATGAATTTCAAATGCTGCTCGGGGTTGACCATGAATTAAGAAGAGTAATCGTCAACAGCGGTCACCGCTTGCGTGTCTATGTTCCATTCGGTGCAGAGTGGTTTGGTTATTCTACCCGCAGGCTTAAAGAGAATCCGGCGATCGCCGGACATATCATAAGAGGCTTGCTGAATCGGATATTCGGATTAAAACAATAGGATAAAAAAAGACAGAAGTGGCCAGCTTAAAAATTGAACTGATTTTTAACATATTAATATAAAAAAAAGGCGCCAGAAATGGCGCCTTTTATTATTACTACTCCCCATGTATCTTTTTCTTTTTTTCCATGAGCTGTTCTTTAGATTCCTCATGATCCGGATCAAGTACGCATGCATCCGTGGGACAAACCGCAACACATTGAGGTTCATCAAAGAAACCCAAGCATTCTGTACATAGATCAGTATTGATGGTGTACAAGGGATCACCTTCTGCAATAGCGTCATTCGGGCATTCCGGACGGCAGGCATCGCAGGCGATGCACTCATCATTAATCAAATAAGCCATTTTTTCCTCCATTGCTTGATTCTGAACAAAAACTAATAAAATTCACAAATAAATCAAATAAGAAATATTTTTCTTAATTTCATTAAAATCGCGGGAAATCATTAGATAATTACATATTCTATAAAAAAAATTGTAAAATAGGTAATGCAAATGCGATTCTCTTCACAAATTTTTAAATGTATTAAATTTCCATTTATTTTCTAATTTCATAGCCATCCTTCCTCGCGGCAACTGAAAAACAGCTTGATTTCAAAATGCATCTCATCTAAATTAAAGTTTGCAGATTTGGGCCCATAGCTCAGTTGGTTAGAGCAGTCGACTCATAATCGACTGGTCCCAGGTTCGAGTCCTGGTGGGCCCACACAAAATAGGAGGTTTACATGATGGTCTTGCTTTTCTTAGCGGCCCAGGTTAAAAAGGATTGTCAAACGACCTAGATAAAAATAAAAATGCACTCGGAAACCTTACTGAGTGCATTTTTTTTTATTAATTTATGCGACGGAGGATAAATTGAAAAAGATAGTCAAGCAGCTCATCGATTTACAAAAAATTGATAGCAAGTTTGATGTGCTTCAATTGCAAAAAGGTGATCTTCCTTTCATGATTGATGAGACGGAAAGCGATCTGGAATTTAAGTTGACCACTAAGAATGAGCTGGAAGAAAATATCAAAAAAGGAGAAGCCGATCGTCGGATGTTCCAGATGGAAATAGAGGCGTGTAACGAAAAATTAAAGCAGTATGAAGAGCAACTATATAAGGTTCAGACTAATAAAGAATATGATGCTATATCCTTGGAAATTGATACTAAAAAAATGGAGATAAAGGAATTAGAAAATAAAATATTACAATCCATGGAGGATGAGGAGGATTTGGAAAAAAATATTGAAGAACTTGAGGGTGATCTGAAAAAACTTAAAGAACAACTTGCTGAATATCGCAATGAATTATCTGAAATCATGCAGCATACTGAAGCTGAAGAGGCGAGGTTAGCCAAAGAGCGTCAGGTAATAGTTACTGAGATTGATCGGCGATACCAGAATCAATATGATCGTATTCGTAAAGCAAAAGCGGGTCTGGCAGTAGTTCCTATTAAAAAAAGTTCCTGTGGGGGGTGTTTCTCAGCTGTTCCTCCTCAAAAGATTATCGAGATTCGTGAAATGAACAGGCTTTTCACCTGTGAATATTGCGGGCGAATATTAATTTGGTTGGATGAAGAATAAGGAAACTTTAACTCTATTAGAATGTTTTATAAATGGAAACGGATCTGACAGCCGCCTATCGGTGACGATGGGAGGAAAGTCCGAACTCCTCAGGGTAAGGTACCCGAAGTGAATTCGGGGCATATGGGATTAAAATCCTGTATGACGGAAAGTGTCACAGAAACTATACCGCCCCGCACTCAATATTTATTGACACTTGTATCGTCCATAATTATTGAGTGTGGGGTAAGGGTGAAATGGCGGGGTAAGAGCCCACCGGTCAGATTCTATAAAGAATCATCCCTTGAGGGATGGTGGCAACATCTGGGCCGGACAAACCCTATCTGGAGCAAGGCCAAATAAGGGAGAATTCTATACTAAGAGCGAGTAACCCTGCTCGTATCCTTGCTGAACAAGGGTATACTCCCGGGTAGGCCGCATGAGTTAAATGGCTGTCATTCTCAACATGAGAAAACAGAATTCGGCTTATAGATCCGTTTCCATTTTTTCTTCACCACTTAAATTCACCCTAAATTTTTTGATTAAGCAATAATAATTTGTGCTAATTAATCTTGGGTCTATATCGTGTCAGAAAAACCTCAAGTTGAGATTGTTGGTTGGGAAGCTAAAAATTATGATAATTTTTTGAATTTTATTAGCTTTGGTAAATATGAAAGATTCATTCAAAAAGTCATTCATGATTTAGATATTCATGAAGATGACATCATCATGGATCTAGGTGCGGGGACGGGAAAAAATGCTGATCTTATGCTTCGTTATATGCAAAATGAGGGAAGTGTATATGCTCTTGAAATCGGAGATGAAATGAGGAAACAGCTTTCAGTGCGCCATAAGAATGACTCTCGGATCCACATCTTGAATCAGCGTATTGAACTCCCCTTCCGATTACCAGAAAAAGCTACTCTCGCATTCATTTCATTCGTACTTCATGGCTTAGAACAGCAGAATAGGCTTCAGGTTGTCCGGAATGTCTCAGAGAACCTTGTTTCAAATGGCCGCTTTTGTATTTTGGATTATAATCATTTTTCAGTACAGGACTCCCCCTGGTATATAAGATTCGGAGTCCGAACCATTGAATGTAAGCCAACGGAGGACTTTATTAATAGAGATTGGCTGGAAATTCTTTCTCAAAATGGATTCGGGGATTTTTCCAAAAAGTACTATTTTAAAAATTATCTGAGACTTCTCTGTTGCAGAAAAAACAGTTAATCAACCTGTTTAATTGGCCTTTATTCACATCCCTGCCTCATCATTATGTACCTATTTTTTCGTCTTGAAATCAAAAATTTTTATTTTAGGAGAATTTTATTTCATTTTGTATATTTCAAATTGGTCTGTTATCTGTGAACCAGATAATAGTTCAATACTTGAAAATGGTAATTGTGACATAATTGACAGTTTTTATTCAGGATAATACCAATCTTTCTTTTTTATAAAAGTAATAATCAATAATAAGATAGAGTTCATGGTCTGGAAAGATAAAATAGGACAGCTTGCGGCCTTATTAGAAAAGATACCTCATCCCCAATCATTTGAGGGCAAGAAGGGAATTTATCAGCCCTATTTTGTATTGGAATTGCGGCCGGTAAATTGGGAGATCGTTCCCTTTACAGAGTATACCAGACTGGATGGTGCAGCCGGTAAAGACAGCCGTTTGAATTACCAGGTGATAGAATCTCAAAAAGTAAATATTAATCAAGATGAACTGAATTTACTCTCCTATTTACTTTCATTTAATCATTATGACTCTCGAAGATTATTTGCCTTTGGACAGCCAGTGGGTTTTTTATTGGACTGGTTAAGAGGAAGTCCTCTTAAAATAAGAAATCAAAATCCCCGCGAACTGAAATCACTCGAATTTCAAGATGAAACCGGAAACGTGGCATTGGGAATCTTTAAAGATAATTCGGATTATCTGCTGCAACCAATTATTGTATACCCTGATCGCACTATTTTCCTAGAGGGACAGATCGACGTCTTAACCGCGAATCCTACCTACTTATTGAACAATCATATACTATACCGTGTCGATTCAACAATGCCGGCATCTTTCTGGATTAATTTTTTTCGGCTGCAACAGACAATTCGTATACCTCTGGAAGAGATCAAGGATTTTATTAATTCTTTTGTCTCAAAGATTTTGCCAGCGCTCGATTGGAAGAGCCTGGAGGAGCACCTGAAGGTATCTGAATTACCTTTAACACAGTCAAAGATACGTGTGTCAGAGCGAGCAGGACAATTCAGTTTGGATGTCAAATTTCAATACCAAAATCTGGAATTCCCGGCTCAACCACCTGCTCAAAAATCGCTGGCTTCCCAGGACAACCACCTCTTTATAGTAAAGCGTGACTATGAACATGAAGCAGATTTGAGGAATCTGTTTCATGATCATGGTATCCTCTATATCCAACATCGCTGGCAAATTGATCCCAAGTATTCTGTCTTAGACTGGATGAGAGCAGAAATGCCCAAATTAAAAAAGAAGGGCATAGAAATATTGGGTGAAGATAAATTACGCCGCTTCCGCTTCCTGCAAGGGCAGCCTAAATTAAAATTAACCATCAAATCACGTAAGGATTGGTTTACCCTCAATTATGCTCTGGTATTGAAGGGTGAAAATTTGCAGTTGACGCATTTTACTGAAATTCTTAAAACGAGTAAAGAATATTTGAAACTGCCCAGCGGAGTTAATATTTATCTGGGTGAAGAACTAAATCAACGATTGTCGCGTTTTCTGGAACTCATTGGTCAGGATTCGTCTCATGGTTCAGAGCGTTTTCTAACGGCAGCATTTCCTCTGGTGGAATCATTGGAAAATCTGGCTGATGATGTCTCTTCCGATGCAGCATATAAAAAATGGAAACATCAATATCAAAATTTCAGCAATATTGAGCCGATTAAACAGTTGAATGGTTTTGAGGGTACCCTGAGAGATTATCAAAAGATTGGTGTTGACTGGTTATCATTTCTTAACCAGTTTGGTTTTGGCGGGATTCTGGCAGATGATATGGGATTGGGAAAGACCATTCAGGTTATTGCTTTGTTGTCTCATTTGAAGAGAAGTCAGAAACTTGAGAAACCTGTTCTAATCGTAGTTCCTTTAACCGTACTATTCAATTGGAAGAATGAACTGCAACGTTTTGCTCCTCCACTTAAAGTGCTTACTTACCAGGGACAAAAACCTGACCGTGAACAACTTTATAATAGTTTTCAAGAATTCGATGTTATCCTGGTTAGCTATGGAATATTACTGCAAGATCGGAACAAGCTATCTGCGATTCGTTGGGAATATGCAATTTTAGACGAATCTCAGAAAATCAAAAATCCTCTCACCAAGACCTATCAAGCTGTCTCTAAATTGCGAGCATTTCATCGATTATGCCTAACCGGTACGCCCATCGAGAATTCACCTCAAGATTTGTGGGCACAATTTAATTTTCTCAACCCAGGTATTTTCGGAACTCTCAAACAGTTTGAAGCCAGATTTACCAGTAATGGAGATTCCCGGAAAGATGCCCACGACTTATTACGAAAGATTATACATCCTTTTATTTTGCGCCGCCGTAAAGAGGAGGTTCTTGAAGAACTTCCTGAGAGGACGAATATCATTCAATATATTGAAATGACCCCGGAGCAGTCACAAATCTATAGACAATGGCTGGAATATTATGGTAATCAGATTTTTGAACAGGTAGATACCAACGGAATTCAAAAATCGAGAATAAAGATATTGGAAGCTTTAACCTATTTACGGCAACTTGCCTGTCATCCTGCAATTTTTCAAAATACGGTGGATTTGAGAGAATCGGGTAAGATGGTCTTACTTGAAGAGATGCTTGAGGAACTCATTGAAGAAGGTCATAAAGTTCTAATCTTCTCCCAATTTGTGCGTTTTCTAAAGTTGACTCGTCAACTTTTAGATGAAAAGAAATGGGCGTATGAATATATGGATGGTAGTACCAGGAAACGAGAACAAGTTATCCGAAATTTCCAAACAAATCCAAATGTCAGTATCTTTTTAATTTCACTAAAAACTGGTGGTCTTGGTCTAAATCTAACCGCAGCAGATTATGTGATTCATCTCGATCCATGGTGGAATCCCGCTGTAGAACAGCAGGCTTCGGACAGAGCTCACCGAATTGGTCAAACTAACCGAGTATTTGTCTATAAATATATTGTAAAAGATTCTGTTGAGGAAAAAATTCTTCAGCTTCAGCAGGATAAGATTGCCCTTTCTGAAAATCTCATTACTTCTGAAAAAAGTATGCTTAAGCAGTTGAAGCTGGAAGATTTAAAACAGATTTTTCAGATATTGCAGTAAAACCTACTATTTCTTATTTAACATGAATAATTCATCACGCAAAGCTTACAATCCGGCATTTGACGGGCACAAAGGATGCAAAGATTTGTTTTAACTGAACTAATAAACAAAAATCATTTTCTCTAATAAAAATTAAATATCTTTGTATAATAATTATAATCAATTAATTCTTGGCGACTTAGCGTCTTGGCGTGAAATTTTATGAGTTAAGCAGATTAATTACATATTTAGAAAAAAATATTACTTCCGAATGGATTTCTGTGCGATGATGACCAGATTGGGTGATCTATCTTCTGAGAAAGCAGCCAAACTTAGATTGCCATAAGATTCAACGTTGGTGAACCCCACTTGATGCAACACCCTTTCCAGTAACCCTTTTTCATAAGGATAGAGTATTGTACTTTTGAATGATTGGAAGGGTGGTTGTTTTTCCCAATCGATCATTAAAACATTAAATTGTAGTTTCCGGTCTAAGAAATCATAGAACCTGATATATTCGCGCTGTTGTTGTTTCGTTATGTTGATAATTCTTTTTTTCTCTTTGAGGATTTTCCTGTAATTGAGTATCTGTATGATTACCCGTCCATTGGGATTAAGAAGTTGATACCACTCCCGGAAAGCCTTCAATAAATGTTGCTCCTTTGTGAGGTGTGGGAGTGAATTACCCACACAGAATATAGTGTCAAAATAGCGATTTACGGATTTTGTAAGTGTCTGCATATCACTATGGATCCATGTTACCTGGACTCCTAACCTATTTGCATTTTTATATGCTTGGTCCAACATGTGCCGTGAATTATCGGTACCGATAGTGTCGACACCTATTTTTTGCAGCAGGATGGCGTGGAGACCGGTACCACAGGCTGCATCCAATGCAGTTTTGAATTTATACTTTTTTTGGAGGGCCGTTAAAATTAAATGCTCCTGCTCCACTCGCTGATGAAAACGGGTCATATCGTCGTAACTGTTTGCGAGGTCTCGATAAAAATCAGTGCTAGTTTCTGAGGAGTTCATTATCTTAAAGATTGCATTGAGTGTTGAGGTTGTTGACTGTTTTTAACATCTATGGTTTGACGAAGGTCTTATATATTGAAGGTGAGATAGTCTTGGTCCAGGTTTCGTGACCTTTATTCTGGAGTAGATCAATTAAAGGTTGAGGAAGAAAAGGTGTAATTAACTCTAAAATTTGGTTTTCTTTCAGATTATTAATCTCATTCAAAACCAAATCAACAGGATGTTCGCCTTGATCTAGCAGTGGGCGAGCATCAATTGAAATAGCAATTGTTCCGTTAAGAATCCAATCGGGTTTGGTGGTTTTCGAAGAAGTGGCTGCAACAGTGGAGTTTGTCCAATTTGTTTGTCCGACGGCATCCCGTAATTGGTTGATGAGATCTTCAAGAGGGATTTTCCCAATTTCAGCCGCTTGTTTTAGATTTGCCACTTTTGCAATTGTTCGTCGGAGAACCGGATTTTTTAGTTTTTCAAATTCGGGAGACATGTTCAACAGTAATTCTTCCAGGTGGGGATAAGTATCTAAAAGTTTTCCAATTTTCGTTTTAGGAGAAATAATGAGAATATCCTGCTTGTGATCGTTTGATCTGTGGCTTGAATTCATCTTTTACTTTCAATTATTTTCGTAATTCAGGAGTCTTTTTTCCCCTTTCAATTCCCGTAGTTTTGTGAGATCCTGGCTAACTTCAACTGTTCCAAGATACTCACCTTTCTCATCTCTTAATGCAAAATATTCAATATGAATAAATTTTCCTTGTAGATTAATCCAGAATGCTGCCCGGGATTCCCGGCCGGAACGAAAATCATCAACAATTTTTTGAACAGTGTCAATGCTGGAAGGGGGGTGGCACATTTGTACTTTTCTTCCCAGAATAGCACGATTACGGTCAAAAATCCGCTCCGGACTATTACTGAAAAATCGTACTTTATCTTCCTTATCTACAAAAGTAATATCTACGGGTAAAACGTTGAAAATAGCAACTAACTCTTCCAGCCTAAAATTACCGGTGTGAAGTTGAATTTTATCCGTTGCGCTTTTTTTATCTTTGGATTCTTTTAAATCCTGCGGTTTCCATTTTTCTTTGGGATCATATAGACAGTAGCCGATTTCATCACTTTGCAGATAAATTTCCCACCACTCCAATTCAGTTAAAGTATCCAAACACATGGGTAATAAGATCTCTTCTTCTTTATATATCATCTCGTCCAGTGCAACAATAGTAGGTTGGAAAGCCCACTGGATTAACGATTTGAATTCTTCTAAATCGAGCTTTTTGATCCCGGAAAGTGCCTCAAAGGATCCTTTAAGCAGATCACGTATCTCATCATCTTTACCCCACATCACGGTTGGCGGACCTGTGATTTCATATTTTTCAAGGTAAGGAAATAATAAATTTTCCTTTCGTCGGTAGTGTTTATCAACATCGGCCAGATTATTGAAATGTTGCTTCAGACTCAGCAATAATTGTTCGAATTTATCTGTCGGTGATTTATCAAATTTTTCTAGCAGAGATTGGATCTGGGCAAGTTCATTCTTCAGAGTAATGTTTTCCTGTTTAAAAGTATGGACTGGGTGGCCCGGGGGAGCGGTTTTGGCACCTTCCTGATCCACCACTCCCTTCAACACTTGGCCATGAATATCGCACAGTTTTAAGACTTCTTCAACTGGTAATCCATCCTTGATGAGCTCTTGTTCTACTTCAACAACCAACCCATAAGGCACTTTTCCCAGTATTTGAATGAGCTGTTTTTTTATGGCTTCGGCGGCCTTTCCTTCATGTAATTGTAGTATAAGCTCCTTTAAAAGTTCTTTCCGTTTCTGATTATTATTGATAAGCTCACTCATGTAAAATTATCCTTCAATTTAGTTATGATTTTGTCTTAAATCTTCAGCGTAATATTTAATTTCGGTTAAATCTCTCACCATTTCGCTCCATCCATACCATAGAGCATAATCCGGATTAGCGTGATAAGTTCCCTGAAAGGCCCGCATGCGGTGTTTTAGGTGCATTTCGAAGAGTTTCTGTTCAACCAGAGTTGGCGCATCATGAAAAGTCAAAAGATCAGGAAAATTATATGCGTAGCTTTCGGGTTTGGGAATAATTCCGTCTTTATATAATGAAGCTATCACATGAATCGCCTCTGCCAGAAGCCGGTCACTTTCCCTAATCATATTATCTCCTCTCGCCAGATGCTCCAGCGCGAAATTTTTTGAATGGCACTTATTACAAGTTTGAACCATTTTATTGCGCTCGCGATCAAAATCTTCCTTGGTAAGCCGAGCGAGATCGGCGGCTTTGACCACCTCTAGCCTGGCAGTCGGATTTCCTTCCGGATCAAGAACACCCAGCGCCTGCAGAATTGTGACTTGATCTTTTTTCCATTGTTCATCCTCAGGAAGAGGCAAGCGAACTGCCAAAAATCCCCAGGCAGTTCTTACTTCGTGATTACCTTCCTGCATATGACAGTCTTGACAGGTGGGAGCAGGAGTGTCTTCATGCAGGGTGCCATTTTGTTTTAAAAGATAACGTACACCATGTTTGGAGGACGAATACATTTCCCACTGCGGGTGGTCGAAGCCCATGTGGCAGGTTTGGCAAGCCTGTGGCTGCCGGGCTTCCTGGACAGAAAAGGTATGCCGGGTATGGCAAGCATCACAGGAGGCCATTCCGAATCCGCTCCCCTCCGCTTTAAGTTTGGAGATTTCACCCTCATCCTTAAGGCCTATTTTATGACACCCACCGCAACCTTTCATTCCCTCAATGAGTGCTGCGGGCTGATGATGGATCGTCGGCATGGCTTTCATAACTGTCCATGCCAGGGCGTGTTTTCCCTTGGAAAATTGTTCAACCTGAGTATCATGGCAGGTGGCACAGGTTTGAGGTGTGGGAATTGCCGCATATGCAAAGTCGGTGTTTGATTGGTGTGCATCTCCATGGCAAGTTTCACAGGTCACTTCGTTTTGACTGTGTTTACTCAGTTGCCAATCTATTACAATGTTTGGCTGAATTTTCTTGTGGCAATCAATACAGGTATCAGCCAATAGACTGGCAGTTAAAATAAGAATTAGCGAAACAAAGTACAATGTTTTGCAGCGCATTTGCAGATCCTCCAATTAGATTTTAGCTAAACAATTAATAGTTCAGAGATTCTTAAATTCTCTGTTACCATTCGGTTACTTAATAATTCCAAAGTATTGCTTTGAAAAATATGTTTTAGATTTTCACGGATTCCGTTCCATTGCTCATGTAAAGGGCAAGGTCTGGAATTATGGCAATCATCCAGGCCAAGCACACATTTTTCAAAAATATCAATCCCATCGATAGCTGTTATAATTTCATATAAAGTTATTTCCACAGGTGATTTTGCTAGTTTGACCCCGCCTTTTGGTCCTCTAAATGAAATCATAATATCGGTATCAGTCAATGTTTGTAATATTTTTGTAAGAAAGTGAAAAGAGATATTTAGATTATCAGAAATTTCGTTAATGGGAATATAGTCTCTGTTTTTTTGGCATGCAACATAAAGAGAGGCTCTTAAGGCATAATTGCAGGTTTTAGAAAGGACCATACTTTATTCTGATTAAAGACTCCTCTATCCGAAATTTAGTTTTAAGTATTAACAGCCACAACTTTAAAATAATTTTTATTTTTAAATATAGAATTTTTTTTTCAAGCATTTTATTTGTTTTTCAGTGAATGGATTAGCTGTTTCAACGGATCTAGGGTAACCGGTCGAGTAGCTATAATGAGAACACCCGAATAGTTGTTCAGAAGAAATTGAATTCCTCTATAAAATCCTTTCCGGTCTCTTTCTAAAGGGCCATATTCATCCACCACTATTGCCCCGCATTCAAGACTCTCTTCCAAAATTTGATTGCCAATATCAAAAACTGTTGGATTGAAATAATAATCTCCATATTGAATTGTATATTGATCCTGCAAATTACGGGAGGCTAACTTCCAACTTTGGTCATTTTTCAGGTTGAAGAGATGATAATCATTTTTAGATCCATTGATTTCATTGAGACAAAGAAATCCCCCCACTTTTTCCCCTTTTATCCTCAATGCACTGCAAAGAAATTCCAAATAAGCAGTTTTGCCAGCTCCTTTTTTACCGACCACAAGTATTTTTTGTCCGGAGGCTTTCATATATGCCTTTACATATACTAAGATGTTAACTTTATTTACTAATCATGTGTCAAAGTGCTCTTCAAACAGCCTAATTTTCAGGTCATAATTATTTTGAATATATACGATACTCACTCATCTTTAAGATTGAGAGAGTAAAATCAGAATACAGCTATAATATCTTACAATTTTTATTTTTTTCGTTGAATCTGTTGATCGTGATAATACTGATCTGCAAAGCTGAGAATCTGCATCATTAATCTGACAATCACATCAAAAAATCTTTTAAGCAGGTGAGTATTTTGAAAAGAGGGGCGAACTTGGCGAAGCGACTTACGCGTAATCACTTTTAATTCAGGTAAGACCCCCATTGAAATTGAAAGTATTTCACTAAAATTATTAAGATGAAGTTTTTTCAACCACATTGATAGTCGCTCCGGAGAGATCTTACCTGTAAACATTCTGATGGATAGTAAGATTATGAGACTACGGTTCACCATCACCAGGCTTTTTTGAAAGTATTCGTATGAAAAAGAGATGCCCAGTAGGGTCGAGTTTTTTTCACCCAGGAGGAGCGGAATTCCGAAGAGCAGCAAAAATATAAATATGACAAACTTCCATTTCAGGAACAGTTGAAATGCTTGCGGATGAATGATTAATATCGTCAAAAAAGCGGGGGGGATTATAAACCATTGTGAATGCCAGCTAAGAAGTCCTGCTGAACCAATAAATAATATGGTAATTAATACTATACTTTTCATGATTACTTTCCCAATCTTAAGGATGTTTCGCGCAATTCCTGACCGACTCTAACGGAAAGGGAGTATGCAAGCCAACCCGCAATAAAACCGAGAATAATATGAAGTGCGGCATAAAGAATGACAATCCAAGTCAGATAAGTTAAATCGATACTTAGAATGAAAGAAATTTTCCGAAAAGTTTCCAAATATATTTGGTAAATGTCATCTCCAAAGATGAGACCTTGGGCAATAAAGGGGTGCACAATTGTATAGAGACACAGGGTAACAGAAGTAATAATATAGCTGATTCGATTTACTCCGAGCAACGAAATCAAGACCTCGGCAATTCCCGCTTCAATTAGAATGGCCATGAATGGACCGGCAATTACAGTCCCGACTGAAAAGATCTTTAATGTGGCAGCGACTGCGCCCATGAGAAAAATTGAACCGCGATGATTGATAAAATAGCGGGCGGTTAAGAAAATTATGCATGAGATTGCTGTTAGAACTGCACCCCCCATGGGAATCCGGAGACCCTTAATTGTAAGACCCAGGGTAATTTCCATCAATCCCCACAATGCTCCGAAAATTCCGATGAGAACAGTATCCCTTGAAAGAGATTCTATACCGGATGCTCTCTTGTGTGATTCCAATATCTGTTTATTATCTTGTTGCATGTGACTCCGCAAAATGACTTTGCAATAAAATCCGGTAATCTATTCTGGTGTTTATATTTAAAAATTCCAGAGGTTCAGCAGAAATCTGACATTTCTGAACATCTAGTTTTTGAAGCACTTTTCGGACATTAGTCTGACTATCATTCAAATAACACTTTAGATCTTTACTCAATTCTTTCGGCCAAATTGACACCAATGGTTGTATTTGTCGTTGATATTCGGCTGCAATTGGCCGCTGATCTATTAAGTTATTATATAGGTTTTGGTAGATTTCCGGATGTAATAACGGCATATCACACGGCATTATTGCGATTGCGGCTGTTTTTGCAATTTCCAATGCGGTATATATACCCCCTAAAGGTCCCTTCTCAGGAATAAAATCCTGAAAAGATTTAACTTGATTAAAATATAAATGAGAATTTCTTTCGGAAATTATAAAAACAGAATTTGAGATTTTAAAAGAATTATCTATACAACATTGAATAAGTGGTTTCCCTCGGAAATTAGCATAAAACTTGGGGCACCCAAAGCGGACGCTTTTTCCTCCAGCTAAAATTGCAACCGATAAGTCTGTTATCTGAGACATACAATACCAACCTAAAAAAAACCTGCTGAATTAGCAGGAATTGTCTGTTTAAATTACATTCTCCTTTGCCAATTCAGGATATATTTACTATCCATCGGGCGGGGTAAACAGTTGCCCATTTACCCGTACTGTCCGTAATTTCCCGGTGGGAGGATCACGGCTCGGAGGACTTATATTTTTGATTAAGATTCATTTTTTAAAAGTTAAAATCAAGTAAAATTTGATTACCATTTGTTTCTGCATGGAAAATAAATTTGATGGATATCCAAACCAGAAGATAGTTTTTAGAGATCTCAATTTTTTGAAAAAGTAGTAACTGTTTATTTCTATAATCTCTGACATGACCTACTTCAGGATATTGTTTTGGTACTGTATCTGCCAGGATTGATTATAAAAAACTCAGTAAAATATGGGATGCTTAGCTGAAATTATGATATGCTTGCAAGGTTGTGAAGCATGAATGGGCGTAACCATGTAAAATATATATCTTATAATCCCAGATCTTTGGAAACAGTCATCATAGCTTTAATGACAGTATCGATATGGTCTTCAAGGGAAATATTTAATTGTTGAGCACCTTCACTGATTTCATCACGATTAACCTGCCTCGCAAAGGCCTTATCTTTCATTTTTTTCTTAACTGATTTTACTTTAACCTCCTCAAGTTTTCGGTTAGGTCGTACATAGGCCACTGCCGTAATGAATCCGCAGAGTTCATCAACAGCAAAAAGTGTTTTGGACATAAGAGAATCACGGGGTACGCCTGTGTGGGAAGCGTGGCTTAAGATAGCTTGGATCCATTCTTCATTAACATCTCTGGAACGTAATATTTCTGCGCCCTTGAAAGGATGATCCTCCATGCTGGGATATTTTTCATAATCAAAATCATGTAGCAATCCAACGATACCCCAAGTTTCAGGATCTTCTCCAAATTTTTGCGCATAACTCCTCATTGCTGCTTCCACAGCCAGGGCATGCTTAATTAAACCATCCTTGGAAGTATATTCCTTTAGTAAGTTTAAAGCTTCATCTCGATTCATAATATGCTCTGTGCCTCGCTGATTAATAAATGACTTTCTATCGATAGATAAAAGTTAATCCAATGAAAAGGAAATATATGATGAGTAATACAGCTCCTTCAATTCTGTGAACATTCCATTGAAATCGCATAAAAGGCCAAATCAAAAGTGAGGCACCCAATAAAAAAATGATTTCGAATCCGAAAAAGTCGGAGGGAATCTGAAATGGTTTTATTGTTGCAATAGTACCTCCAATGAAAAGGAGATTAAATATATTACTTCCAATTATATTACCCACAACGATATCAGTCTCTTTCCGAATTGCGCCAATAATGGTTGTAGCTAATTCTGGCAGAGATGTTCCCAGAGCAATCAGAGTAAGTCCGATAACGATATCACTGACTCCAAAAGTTCTGGCTAAAACCATGCCCGAACTTATTGTGATTTTGGAACCGGTGATGAGAATGCCCATTCCTATAAGTGTCAGAAGGAGATAAATTGATTTACGTGAGGTTCGAATTTTCCCGATATTCTGTTTTTTGTCGGAAAAATCCTGCATTTGTAGAACAGATGCTCGTGATAGATAAATCAGAAACAATAGCAGAAGAAATAACAGGAGCAGCCCTTCCCATCTATCTATGATATACTGTGTGCGAGCAAAAAATAAAAACACCAGGGTCGCAATGATCATGAAAGGGACTTCTTTATAAACCCACCCTTTCCGCACCTGTAAATTTGTCAGAAATGCTCCAATACCCAAGATGAGGCAGATATTTGCGATATTTGATCCAACAATATTTCCGATGGACATTCCCATAGTGTTTTGCAAAGCAGCCATAAGGCTGACAACAAATTCCGGCAGTGATGTTCCGATGGAAACTATGGTTAATCCGATAATCATTGGACTGACTCCAAATGTACGAGCCAGTGCAGAGGAGTTTCGAATGAGTAGTTCAGCTCCCCCCCAAAGTAAAATCAAACCCAGCGATAAAAGAACAAATTGCAGGAACATTACAATCCTGTCTTCTAATAAATTGGTAGATATGGAAACTAAAGTTCGTATATTTTTGAAATTTTTCTTTGCTCAATGACGTCGATTAAATCTTCATGCTGTCCACCGATATATTCCAGGACTGTATCTTTTGCCAACTTTAATGAGTTGTTCTCTTCGCTGAGATGTGCTAATAAAATTTTATGCATATGGCCATTTAGAATTTTTTTTAAGAGTACACCGGTGTCGTGATTGGAAAGATGACCAACGCGACTTGTAATACGCTCTTTGAGCTCCCATGGATAAGGTCCATTTGCCAGCATATCCGGATCATGGTTACTCTCAATAACTAGAAACTGAGACAGTTTTAGATTTTCTTGCACCACCGGTGTTACAACTCCCAAGTCTGTGCAAACTGACATCGTTTTACCGTTTGCTGAGATGAGATATCCAACGGTAGGAAATGCATCGTGGGATACCCGAAATGGAGACAGGACCATATCTTCGATAATAAATTCTCCCGTCCAGGGAATGATTTTATTGTTTCTTTTGAAATGGTAGGTTAAGGTATTTAAAGTGTCCGGATGTCCGTAAACCGGCACGTCAAATTGAAAAGAAAATACATCAGCACCTGAAACGTGATCACGGTGAGCATGTGTAAGAACTATTCCCTGAATTGTTTGAGGATCGATTCCTATGGACTGTAGACGAGTTTTAATCTGTTTGCAGCTGAGACCGGCGTCTACCAGAATTCTGGTATTTTCTGATTCAATAATTAATGAATTTCCCCTGCTGCCACTTGATAATGAGCAGATTCTCATGATTATAAAAATAATCTTTTGATTAAGTGAATTTTTGTAGGAATTATACTTTAATACCCCGACTTCCCGGTTTGATTAAGGGAATATTCTGATTGCACAAAGGACACCGTTCTGGTTCATAGGTGACCGCCTTAACCTGAATTGTAGAAAATAAAGGCATGTCAAATTTTACGACTCCTTCACTTCGATCAACAATTGCCCCAATACCTATAGGATAACCTCTTACACTTTCAACAATATCAATTACCTCTTTGACTGATCTGCCGGTGGTGATTACGTCTTCGGCAATCAAAATTTTTTCGTGTTGATCCAAACGAAATCCGCGTCGTAGTACCATCTTTCCATTTTCTCTTTCAGTAAAAATAAAACGTACATTTAACTGTCTCGCCAGTTCCTGTCCTACGATTATCCCTCCGATTGCAGGCGCAATAACCACATCGATATCTTCCTCTTCATAATAATATTCTACAATATCTAAACAGAGTTTTTCGAGAAAATTTTGATGTTGTAGAACCAGAGCACATTGGAAATATTGAGGACTGTGAAGTCCAGAAGTTAATAGAAAATGACCAGTTTGTAATGCACCTGTATCCTCAAAAATACGAAATATTTCTTTCCGTTCCATTTAAAAGCTCTTTATAATGGTGACTTTATTTCGATTGCCTAATTTTATTTATATCATTCATATAAGTTAGTGCAGTATCCCTTGCTACCTGAGCGAAATCTTTTTCTGCTGACGCATATATGATGCTGCGGGTGATATTAATGATAGCACCGATACCTCTTTCATCTGTCCCGTATTGAATTGTCAGTTGTAAATTGCCTCCCTGAATACCAATACCGGGAATTAGGAAAGGTAAATGGGGGGCAACCTCCCTAATACTACCAAAGTTCTCCGGATGGGTAGCACCAACAACCAGACCACAGTTGCCATGGTGCAAATTCCATTCTGATACTTTTCGGGCAATTTTTAGGTATAACGGTTCTGATTCGATATTCAAATACTGAAAGTCGTGCGAACCGGCATTGCTTGTTAAACACAAAATAAATGAACCCTTATCATGATATTCCAGGAATGGCTGAATTGAATCAAAGCCCATATAAGGCGATAAAGTTATCGCATCGAATGAATAGGTTTGAAAATAAAGCTCAGCATATTTTTTCGTTGAATTTCCAATATCTCCGCGTTTTGCGTCTGCTATAACCAAACAATCACTAGGAAGGTATTGAAGAGTTTTCTCCAATAACTGCCAACCTGTGGTTCCTAAGGTTTCATAGAATGCTATATTTGGCTTATAGGCGATGGCAAGATCGGCTGTTGCCTCGATTATTTCCCTATTAAATATTAAAAGGGGATCCTCTTCATCTAACAGAAATGGCGGAATTTTTCTAATATCGCAATCAAGGCCGATACAGAGGAGAGAATCTTTTTCTTGGATTAATCTTTCGAGCTTCTCTTTAAACATGAATAATTTTGCTTTATTTATAGAAATTAAGTGACATCGTATGTGAATCCAACCTAAAAATCAATCTCGTTCTCATGGAAGTAATTAGATCAACGTATGTAATTGAATTTTATTATTTTTTGAACTATGAATCGTGACCTTCTTTTTTTTTCAATTTGAATATATTGAAGAGTAAATATAATTTACTGAGGTTTATTTACTAAATAAAGATCCGGAGGTTAACCGATGCAAGTTGATATGTCTTTTATCAAG
>CBDUVK010000006.1:0-29080 GCA_965370645.1 uncultured bacterium | reverse complement strand
GGTGGCGAAATGGATTGGATGGATACGAAATTACATAATTGGGGATCCTATAAATTTCACATGGGTCATGGTTTCGGTGGAATTGACAGAGGGCTTTATCTAACTACTCATGAATCGATTTTTTTTAAAGATTTTTCGGTACTGAATACACCTGAAATAAAAACTATTGAATTTCATGGCATTATCGGTAATGAAACAACAGAACCATTCCAGGGAGAACTTACCTTTGCGATAATCCATCCGAAGACGGGCGAGAAATTAATATCCCGCCAAAAAAATATTAAAATCAAAGCTCTTTCGGATTACTTCTTCAAAGAACCTCTGAGTTATCAGGCAGCAGAAGTCTGGAATGTAGAACAACCAAATTTGTATAAAGCGCTGGCTTCAATTGAAGGTAGAGTCAGCTCACATCAGAAAATTTTCCGGCAGGAAAACAGTCGGATCTTTGGTTTTCGATGGTTTGAAGCCGATGGCATTGGTGATAATGCGGTTTTGCGTTTAAATGGGCAGCGAATTCGTTTAATATCAGCTATTTCATGGGGATTTTGGGGATTGAATGGACTATGGCCATCACCCCAACTGGCCGAACGAGAGGTATTTGCTGCTAAGGCTTTTGGCATGAACTGTCTTCAATTTCACCGGAACATCGGTAGAACAGAAGTTTTAGATGCCCAGGATCGCCTTGGCCTATTGAGATTCATGGAACCGGGAGGCGGACAATCTGCCCTGGGTGATTCATTTTCCCTTTATGCCAAATTTCCAGATAAATTAATAGATACATCAGGAAACAACGGAGAGTCTGGAACTTTTGCTGAAAAATATATGGAAGAAAAAATTATCCGAATGATTCGTGATCATCGAAGTCACCCCTCTCTGATTATGTATTGTATTCAAAATGAAATACATCCCGATCTCCGGAATCCTCGAATATATCATTTATTAAAAAAAATGCACCGGGAAGATCCCAGCAGAATTGTTATTCTAAAATCAGGGATCCCCCCCCGTAATCAGGCTTGGATGCAACCATATGATAATACAGTATATATAGATCGTGGTGATGGATACTCAGGATGGTGGGATCAACACACGGTTGGCGGACCCGGAGTCTGGCAGGATGATATGTATAAAGATAGCCTCAATTTTACCCATGCCTCTGTGAATGATAGTGAGATTGTAATGTGGGGTGAGATGTTAGGAGCTGCTGTTCCGGATAACCATCCCAGAATGATTGGCGAAATAATTTCGTCGGGTGGAAACAGTTATGATATAAATGATCACAATGAGATTCTCGAAGCATATGATCAATTTTTGGATAGATGGGGATTTCGCCAGGCATTTCCGACTACAGAAAGACTGTTTTTGGATATCGGAGATAAATGTTACGATTTTTGGGGGCGGGTCATTGAAACCGCCAGACTATCAGATGCAAATGATTTCCTGGTGATTAGTGGATGGGAATCCACTTCCATGGAAAACCATTCCGGTTTAGTGGATAATCTGCGTGGATTCAAAGGGAATCCTAATCTATTAAAAACACGTCTCGCCCCATTAAGACCTGTAATTAAACCCAGATCACAGGTTGTTGCTCTGGGGAAGAGAGATACGTGTGATCTATATCTTTTAAATGAGACCACCCAACCTCATTCTGAGAATATTTCATTCTCTCTTATATCGCCTCGGGGAAATATCAACAAACTCGGACAACTCAGAGTATCCCAATGGCGGGAAGATCAGTTCGTTTACCCGATAAAATATGGATGGAGCTCCCCTATTCTGGAAGAAGAAGGCTGGTATACCTTCAGACTAACTGTTGAGGGACAGCCTAACATCATCGCTGAGGAAAAAATACTGGTTGTCAATCCGGATCCAAAATCTAACCTATCTGCCACGGTGGGTATCCTGACACACGAACCTGAATTTATCAAAATTCTCCAAACTTTTAGCGGTATTCAAGCGGAGCCATACCGGGAAGAAAAGCAGTATGATCTTATTATTGCCAGTACTCGCCTCTTGCATGGATGGCGATCCGAGGTAGATTCGAACCGTGAAATTGCAGGGACTGAGGATGATATTCTTTACCATACAGAAAGCTGGGGGTACTGGCGTAATCTGGAATATATATTTACCAATCTGCCTGCAGGTGAAGCGAAAGTAACATTTCGCTTAGCGGAAGTAACACTTAAAAATCCGGGCGATCGGATTATGAATGTGGCCATTAATGGTGATACCGTACTAAAGGACCTGGATATTACAGCGATTACCGGAGGTCCCAATATTGCATTGGATACAGTCTTTTTCATAAACACGTTGAATGGAACTATAAAAATTACAATTCCGAAACTTACTGTCAACTATGCCAAATTCAGCGCGTTAAAAATAGAGACTGGCGATACTATAATCGCAATCAATTGCGGAGGTCAGAAACCATATCGTGATAAACATGGTTTAATGTGGAATATTTATGGTCAGAAAATTAATCTTAATTCTGAGATATTGACAAGGGTAAAACTGGGAACACCCCTACTGCTTTTACCAGACGGCCAGGAAGCCTGTGAAGCATATGGGAAAAAATTGGGAGAAGAGGGTGCAATAAAATATATGGGACATGTAGGTAATGTACGGCAATCCTGGATGGGCTCCTGGTTCTTTGTACGAAACCATCCTGTTTTTCAGGGATTGCCAGTCGATCAAGCAATGAAAAGCTATTATCAGACTCCGGTCAGTGGATCAGACGGACTGCTACTGGATGGTTCTGATATAGATGTATTTGTTGGATATGGAAGGGATCATGACAGAAACATTGGTGCTGCTTCATTTACTGCCCAACATGGTAATGGAGTGATACTATGGCATAGTTTACCTGGAATGATAACCGGAATGAACAATGAAGGTAAGGGTATTCATCCTGTATTATTACGCCGTCTTCTCTGGAACTCCATTCACTGTCTTGTCAATCAATAAAGATACTGATTACCATGTATCTTAATGATACCTTGGTTAAGATTTATGATACATAATATCGAAAGAATGATGAGCCTGTTCTACGGCATGACGCATCATATCTTCTGCTTTGCTGGTATGACGATTTGATAAATGCTTGATCAACTGACTCTCATCCAATTCCCGAGCGGCCATTTCACAGGCCTCCCAGCTAATAATACTACGTACCACCCGATCAATGGCCTGTTTTTCGTTATCATACGGTCGCGGTTGCATATCATGTCCCTTCCAGCGTCGATATCCGGCTTTTTGGATAAGGCCAGCCACAGCGATATTCATTCCATTTATCCGGGTTCCATGGTCAATGTCAAATTTCCCCGGTCCTCCCAACACTATCCCATCATTGTATCCCTGACTGTTAACATGCATATGAACCAACATCTGATTATCGATTTCTTCAACCGTATCATACACATAATCCAAACCAATCATTTCTGAATGACCAAATTCTTTATTTACTCCCTTTTTTTGCAGAGATATACTATAATCATTCTCCAGTCGATGCCAGAAATTGATAACACTTGCAACGGTTGGAAGCAGCATCGCGGCATGACCTTCATTCGGTTTGGGCTCAATCCCAATAAACAGTTCTCCTCCCATTTCTTTCTCATATTGACATAATCCGGCAATACTTTCCTTCAATCGGTCATACATCATCTGTACTCCGACTGATGCAAGATCGTATCCGAAGGAGCCATTCCAGATGACCAGGGTAGGTAAACCAGAAGTATCTCCATGCCACCCTTTTCGCAATGGTCCATATGCGAGATCAACGGTTTTTCTTCCCAATTCTTCAGCCTGAGCCCTTTCCCGATCATCTAACGATGCAATACCTCCATAACCGTAGTGGATGTGTGCCCCGGGTGTAATCATGGCAAGATATATTCCTGCATCAAGTAGTGAATCCACAATCTCCCCGGCATTGCTTTCATTCACCTCATTGTCATAGTGCAATTCATAACCCAATATTATATGATCGGGTATACGTGGCACAATTTCCCGTTTGAGAATTCCAACAACACCCCCAGCCCCCAGCTTTTTCGTGGTCCAGGCGGGACGGATATTATCGGGAACAAAACCTCCCTGACCCGGATTGAAGGTCCACCGACAAATACTTTGAAATGATTGGTTTTTCACAATATATCCCCTAAACTTTAATCATTTTCTTATTGGTTAGTCCATTACCTCTTTATCATTATTTTACCCTCAGATATACTGAATAATTTAATTTGCAGATAATTATTTCTCTGATTTATATGTTTGGACGGTAATATATTTGATACACCATCCGTTTTGATAACAACCTGAGTAAATCCAGCGAGTCTTTGAAAATTCAGGATAAAATCCCGTTTTATCTTCCCGTCAATATAAAAAACCAGGCTGGTATCAGTATTGTTGTAATTGAAGACAGTGGTTCCCTCATCCTCAAGAAAGGTATAACTACTTGACAGCGCTGGATATATATTTAAAATGAGTGGATTAACCGGGCTTTCCGGAATTCGATCTGCTTTTTTCATCATGGGTAAAATTGTTCCACCTTTGATATAAAGAGGAATTTTATGCAAGGGTACCGTCATCTTAAGAATTTTGGGTCCCAGATGCTGCTTATGTTCATGAAAATCAAACCATTCTCCTTCCGGCAAATAAACAGAACATTTCCTATCTTTACGATATACAGGTGCAACAAGTATTGAGGGACCAAACATGTACTGGAAATCCTTATCTTGAGAATTTGAATCATCGGGAAAGGCCAGCGGCATGGATCTAATTACTGGAAGTCCAGTCTGGGACGTTTTAAGTGCGGTGCTGTACAAATATGGGAAAAGTTGGTAACGAAGAATAAGGTATTTCCTGACAATTTGTAATGCTTTTTCTCCATAATACCAGGGTTCTCTGGGACTATCACCATGCATCCGACTATGGGAACAAAACAGACCGAACTGCGCCCAACGAATGTATAAATCAGGAGTAGGAATCCCCCGATATCCTCCAATATCATGACTCCAGAAAGGAATACCCGACATTCCCACCGACAATCCACCCCTGATGGTTGCTGCCAGACTGTCCCAGTCCGCCGCCGGATCTCCCGACCAACATAACGGAAAACGTTGACTCCCCGCAAAAGCAGAACGAGCCCATACAACCCCGTATCCTTTCTCCCGCTGGGTAACCTCAAAGATAGCCCGGTTATACAGGAGAGGATATAAATTATGCATGGTAGCACCGCTTTCCCCATTGTAAAAGACCGCATCCTTTGGTATATCTTCGCCAAAATCGGTTTTAAACACTGCCACCCTCTGTTTTAATACAGACCGTGCAAGCTCTTGAAACCATCGAAAGGCTTCCGGTTGTGTGAAGTCAATAATAGCAACAGGAGCATTCCAGCCTTCCGATTCAGTTGCCTGGCGTACAACCCCATCCGGGCGTGGTGCCAGTGAGAGTCCATAATCAATTATGTATATTTCACCTTCCCGATTCTTAACGAAATAGCCCCGTTGTTTTCCAATCTGGAAAAGCTCACTTTCAACAGAAATATATGGCTGTATCCACAAGGATACCTTTAATCGTTTTCTATTCAATTTACCCAGAAATGATTCCGGATCAGGAAATGCCTCCCTATCCCAGTTAAAGTCACAATATTTGCGCCAACGCATCCACCAGGTATCGATATGAATCACATCTACTGGCAGATCATTTCTTTCGGCATTGTCAACAAGATTTTCGAGAGAATTTTGATCACGATACTCCCCTGTTGAGGATAGCCATAATCCAAATGTCCATTTAGGTGGCACAGCAGCAGGCCCGGTTAATTTATTATAATGATATAAAATATCAGATAGGGTTGGACCATAGATAAAATAGGCATCCAATATAGGCGCTTCCTGGAAAAATGAGTATGACTGACAGGATATTGTACCAAGCTCCCAGGTAATTTTTGCTGAACTGTTTAAAAAAAGTCCATAACCATAACTACTCAACAGAAATGGGATATTTTTATGGGACCGCTCGCTGGTAGATCCCAATGCATCCACTGTCCAACTCACTATTTTTTGGGAAACTTTATCTAACCGGGTGAATTTTTCCCCAAAACCATATAGATGCTCATCGGGACGAAGACGAAGAGATTCTGTCATAAGTAATATCTCTCCTTCCTGCTCAACAAATCCCAATGAAGGCACTTCGCGTTGACCCAAACCATCGATATCTGCCGGATTTTCAGCACAGATCGTCTTTCCTTCTCGGTCTTTCAGTTTAAAAAACCAGGGACATAGCCCAATTTGCAGCTCAAGGGAACAGCCTTTAACAATTAGAGGATTCTTTCTGTTTTCCAGTGACAGTGCCACTTTAGTCCCACATGAGGGATTAATTACTTCCTCCAGATATACTTCATTGACTTCTGGAGGAAGTACTCGCATGTTCCAGATATATTTCGTTACTGCTCGAAATATTACCCGGGCTGACCGATGGTCCGCGGTAAAAACGTTAAGATGGATTTCCTGGCCAATCTTACTAAAATCCTTAACTTCAGTGAGTCTGTCAAATCCCTGCAGAGTTTGAGTCATTTGCTATTCATTATTAAATGAGTAATTTCCGAGAGATCAGTTATTCCCCACTCTTCTCCCGTTATTCCATTAGTAACATCCACATTAATGAACAGTCCTTTGTTTGTTTTTCTGGCGTGTAAGATGCTTTTGACAAAATCAGACATGCTCTTGAAAGTGAAGTCACGATTAAATCCCACCCGACAGCTTAGTACAACCTTACCATTCCAATATTCTAACACTTCCCGGTAAGGCACTTCACTTGCACCAAATTCAATTCCTCTGAGCTGGTGGATCTTTTTCAGGCTAGAAAATTGATGGGACCAATTTCCACAAGAATGGAGGTAAATTCCCCCAAATTCCTCGGAAATTTGATTCAGGTAAGGGATATGAAATTCATCATGCATCTCGGGAGATATCATCACCCAGTCATCATTTGATATCGAAACGCCAAATCCATCAGGCACCCAGGGTTGAAACAATGCAGGTACGAACTCAGCACCATAACTGTATATTAAATCACGTTGCGCTTTTATAAATGAGATCATTAGGTCAGTTACCTGTTGCATTAAAACATGCACATCCCTGGGACTTGATAACATTGCCATCATTAAATCATTGTGTCCCATAATCAGGGAAGCATTATCCAATGGACCCTGAATATCGGTTAATCGAATCGGATAATGGTTCTTGGTTTCAACAAGAAAAAAGCGTGTATATTCAAGTATACGTGATAGTTCTCCTGCATCGCAGCGTGGTGCTCGAAGTTCATTCACAGCATCTGGTTTTGATTCCATAACTGGTTTGACAGCCGGAAAATCATTTTCCCACCAAATCACCTCGCCTCCGAAGGCCGATGCAATTCCAATCACCCCCAAGGAGGGACAAAGACTGGGAACAGAATCACCTGATAATTTTATTTGACTTTCTATCTCTTCAAGCTGCGCTTTTAAATATTTAGCAGGGTCAAGCAACCGGTCTCTAACCGTATCTGTTCCCTCGGTTGAAAAAAGGGCACTTCGAATGGGCTCACCCCCGGCAACTTCCGGGCCAACATAGCCTATCATAAATCCCGGACGTTCATCATTTTCCAAGTGCCACAAGCGGGTTAGAAATTCTTTAGAGACATCTATGTTACCATTCTCAAAACAATCACCCGCCCTTAAAAAACTTTCCGGATTTTTACTTTTCACTCATGGCCCCGTTGTGGTCTGTTTATTCTGCCTATTGATAACTTCCGAAACGCTCTGCAGCTTCCATCATGGCATTAATATTTTCGATGGGAGTACCCGGCGGAATATTATTGCCATCCTGTAGAATAAAGCCTCCATATGGATGAAGTTTTTCAATAACCAACCGCGACGCCTCCATCACCTCGGCTGGTGTCCCTGAATGAATCAGCATCGGATCGACATTTCCGATTAACACCACCTTACCTCCCATAAGAGCAGCGATGTAATCCAGGTCCACCTGGTAGCCAAATCCCTGTAATTCGTGAATTTTCAAATCCTCCAAGAATGTTTTTAACAGGTGATCCGATTTACCGCACATATGCAAACTCAGGTATCCATCAAAATGAAATCGCAGTTGTTTTTCGAAAGGCAGCACCAATTCTCGGTAAACTTCTTCAGATAGGGAGACAGCAAGATCATCTGTCCAGGCAAAATCTTTAGGAACCGGTAATTTCTCTTCTTCCCAGCAAAAATCAAGATATTCAATCAGTTTTTCAGTCACAATTCGCATTAGTTCCTTGACGAAATCAGGTCTTTCATAGACCGCTGCAAATATTTCAGTCACCCCCATTAAATCTCCTGCCACCCCAAAAGGGCCATCTGCTGTATGGGTAAGGTTAGGATTATTACCTGGATAAAAGATCTCTCCCCCTTGAAACTTAACAGGGAATTTTTCTGCAATGTCTAACATTACCCGGCGGAATTCAAGCTGACGTGCGTTGATACCAGAGAATATAAAATCCATCTGCTCTAATTTCTGAAGATCCTTTTCATCTCTAACCCACCCTTCCCCCACCCAGGGAATATCATTTTCAGGAAAAATAATTTCGCAGCCCAGACTTCCCGCTTCAAATGTATTCTGAAAGTCCGTCCAGGCACCAACCCAGGCTCCCGTGATACTGTAGGCATCAGTTCTAATATTTTCCATCAGCCATTTTTGGGCCAGAATCTGAGTATGGAGCATAATTTCGGGATTATTGTAATAGTCTTGAAATTTTACTCCCACCCGGGGGACAAGAAATCGGTGGGCCAACGCCGGGATTACCGGTACACGGTCGGGTTCTTTAAAATGTTTTGCGCGAATCACCCGCTCACGACGACGTTCTAATTCCTCAACCGGAAGATCAATTTCAATAACATGATTCATCAATTTTTACGATCTTTAATCATAGCGGCAATTGTGGGCTTCATCTGAAAAGACCTTAATCAGGGGTAGATCTGCATCGAAAAAATGATCTGAGGGTGCCAGTATGTAACCTCCTCCAGCTCCCGCCTCCTCAAAACATCGGCGAACCTCTTTACGAGTTGCCTCCGGGTTACAATCCTTGAAAAAGTGAAACTGATCAAATCCACCAATCATACAGACTTTATCACCAATTCTTTCTTTAGCCTCTTTTAGATTAGTATCTCCTCCCATCGTCGCGGGCGTAAAAGTTTCCATGGCATCAGGATTCATGCTTGCGATGAGCTCTAGAAATGGCATCATTCCCCCACAAATATGATATACTACTCTCTGATTCACCTGGTGCGCCAGATCAATTAGTGGACCATCATAAGGCAGAACAAATTGTTCTAATATCAGGGGTGAAATCACAGTAGAGGACGCATCTCCTCCGCCATGTTCGATCAGGTCGAAATGTGCGTCCTTCATGGATTGTAAGTAGACCTTTTTACGATCCTGTAAAATTTTCATAAAAACATGCAACCATTCAGGATCAGAGAATGTTTCCATAATGAGATTTTCGATACCAAATAACACCGCCGCATCCTGCCAGCAACCTGACTGGCCATAGACATCAAAACCGGGTATAAAACCACGGATAAGGCCCCTATTTCCGAATTTATTTGCTTCAGTATTAACCAGCTCAACATCACAAAATGGTTTCGGTGCATAGCTGGCAATAAGATCGATATCTTCTTTTTCTTTTATCAACCGTTCCGAAACCCAGCTGGTATGCTCATTCTGTTGCAGAACTAAGGTGAGGATCTTCTTTGGTGTAATAAAATTATACCGGACCGTTTTATATTCCGGGTCCGGGATCTCCTCTGTTTCAATACGCCAATTGTCTGAGGATATTCGCCGGGGCTCTAAAAAACCAAGATTAACATGATTGGGATCGAAATAATCACCAGAGCTAAGATCAGGTTTTGGAGCAACCACCCAGTTAATCGGATCCAGCTCAAACTGGTCAAAAAACTCCTGATAATCTATGTTATCCAAATAGTTTTTGAGGAAAGAGGGCATAACATGATGCATAGTTACCGGTAACCGGTCTGCTTTATTCCGATTTAAAGCGGCAAGAAATCGTTGCTTCGAATTCATTGAGTTAAGGACCATTTAATTTTAATCGATGACAGGAATACGTTGAATATTCGGATCTGTAAAAACATCAGTCTCATCCTCACTGGTGGAGGAAAATTCAGAAACGATTGCACCGGTTTCACCTGCCTGGAACCAATGAAGAGTATCAGGAGAAAGGGTATATTGCTCACCAGGCCTTAATACAATTTCCTTCCACACACTCAAATTTGGTTTATATTTATCTGGAACTTTCGCACGGGGTTGGGAAGTAGCTTCTCCCTCCATATACAGATAGACTTCCCCCCAACGACAACGAAAAGTTTCCTGCTTCCCAATATTTTTGACTTTTTGCGGCGGATGCCGGTGTTCGGGACAAATCTGCCAGGGAAAGAGAACCAGTTCCTTGGCACAATATCGTTCATTATTTTCATAGATCACAATCTGTAAACCAATATTAGAGATATCATCCAGACCAAAATCAGCTATCTCGATGTTCTCTCTTTCTTCATTTGTAATTATGATGTGAGCATTTTGTAAAAATTCTGCTGTTTTTTCCTGGAGTTTTTTTACCTGACTTAATTTCATAATTTTACTCTCCTTAAATACTCAATATAGGGTCCCACCTGATAAACCGCTCACGGAAATGGTACTTATTCCTTGAACGCCTCGTCCTTCCGACGATGATAACAGTTTTTTATTTGACAGGTGTCACAGGGATAAGCTACCTTTTCCACTTTATCACCCACACCAATTACCCCGCTCACAGATTTAATCGGAACCATTAAGGCGGTTTGAGTAAGGGAAATTCCACAAAAATCATCCGGAAGTTGGGAGAAAAGTTTAAACTGTTCTATAACATTCCAGCCACAGTACCCGGGGCTAAATCGGTTAGTTATCTTCTTGCCAACATTTGAAACGCTTTGATAAATTTGGTTTTCCAACCAGTCTATCGAAGCCTCCACGATCTCAGATCCGATAACATCAACCACATAGCCACCCGGAAAGTCTCCATTTTCAAACAACTCTCGAGACCATTGATCAAAAGCGGGTCCTGCTGTTCCTGCAAAAAGAGCAACTGTCTCAGAATTCATAAGTTGATTGCCAATTATTTTACCAGTTTTAAAGTTCACGTCTCCACAAATAAATCCGGTTGACCGCAATTGAATTTGCTCCGGAGGAAAAATTTTAAAACCTACCCGGATCTTTACCTCTGTTTTTGCTTCCATCAAATGTTGGTCAATTTTTTCAAGATATAAAGAAGGCGTATTCCCCTCTTTATAACCCAGTGTTTTAATCAAATGCTGAGCGGTAAGATTGAGATTTTGTAATTCCAGATGATACATTTTTGCATCGTCCTGAAAATCTCTTATTAACTTATAATTATTTTCATTTACCATTGTTAATTTATCAACAGAAAAGCGGGTTTTATGATTTGGTTTCCATGGTTTTCTCTAAAAAATCCGGCAACACATGTGGAGAAGGAAAATAGGCATCTGCCCCAATTTTGTTTGAAAATTCATCGGTAATGGGCGCACCCCCAATGACCACAGGCGTTTTGGGATTTTTATTTTTTATTTTTCGAACCGTCTCCTGCATATTTACCATAGTTGTTGTTAATAAGGCACTCAAGCCAATACAAGCGGTCGGATTTTCCTCCAGGGCAGCAAGAAATTTATCAGTTGAAACGTTTGTCCCTAAATCGATGACCTTCCACCCGGCACCTTCCATGATCATTTTTACGATATTTTTACCGATATCATGAAGGTCTCCCGAGACTGTCCCAATTACAAATATTCCTTTATCCATATTGCCTGCTGATTCGAAGTGGGGTTTCAGAAGAGCAGTCGCGGCTGTCATCGCTTTTGCAGAAATCATTAAATCGGGAATAAATGCTTCACCACACCCGAATTTTTCTCCCACCCGTCTCATGCCAACCATAAGGGCTTTCATCAGGATATCCTGTGCGGAAATGCCCTGATCCAATGCATCCCGGGTTAACTCAACTGCTCCCTTTTTACCCTTCATATCAGGTGGGTAGGGAGAATCAATATCAACCTTTCCCCTTTCAATTGTATCTAAGATTGTTTTTAAAATTTCCTCTGGCATCTGTTTAATCCTCTCTCATCACTGGTCAGTTCTGGTTTCAGATGAGCACAAAGCTATTTGATTCAAAATCTTAAATGGATCGTTTGTACCTTTATGTTGCTGAACTCTTGCACTGATTTCGCTATAGGCTTTCTTTATCGGGTGATAAGTTTCAGCATTGTGCGGAATTTTCCGCCGTTTTTCGTTTAAATGGATAAATTGTGCCACAAGCTCATCTAAAGTGAATTGGGGATTTGAAGATTTAAAATACACCCAGGCTGCATGTATCGCGGCTCCCAAAGCAGCTCCTTCACCTTCAACCGGGACGGTTTCCACATCAAAAATATCTGCGATAGTCTCGCACCAGGCATCCGACCTACTGAGTCCGCCCGTCAATCTAATTTCAGTTGTTTTTGCAGGCATTCTATTGAAACCATCAAAAAGATTCAAAATATGTCCCTCCAGAACTGCCCGGCCTAACACAGGTGTTGTGAAATCCTGTAGCGAAAATCCCCAATATATTGGTGCAGCAAATGGTAAATCAGGTGTCCTTTCGCTAGTAAACCAGGGAAATAAAATTCTTCCCTGATTGCCCGGTGGAGTCTGTCTAAGAATCTCCTCAAATGTCTGATGTGTTAAATTATGCTTTTCCAATAGATCGTCATAACCATTGGCCATATTCGACACACAAAGCAGGGAAAGATATTTTCCTGTACTGTCACAAAAAAGTGCGATTTCACCCCTTGGATCAACATAAGGTTCTTCAAATATCGAATATACCGTACCGCTGGTTCCCAGACTTATGGTCACCATTCCAGTGGCAATATTTCCTGTTCCGATGGCCCCGTACATATTATCCCCACTTCCGGCATCTACATAACATTCTGAAGAAAATCCGTATGACTCCACGAGTTGAGGCGAGATCTTCCCAATCATTTCATCTGAAGGTTTTACGGGAGGTAACTTTTTTTTCAGGTCAGGCGAAATTACCCGACAAATTTTATCGGACCATTTCTGAGAACCTGGGAAAGAAAGGGCCATTCCCGAAACATCACCAGGTTCCATCAGCCTGATACCCCCTGTGAGGTACCAATTAACATAATTATGTACAAGGAAAAAGGTCTTGGTTTTTTCTGCCAGTTGGGGTTCATTTCGGTAGATTTGGAATATTTTCCCGGCAGTATATCCTGGTCGTTGGCTATTTCCGATTTCCTGAATCATCGCTTCTTTACCACCGATCTCATTGGTAAGAAGATCACATTCCTCATATGTGGAGGTATCATTCCATAATTTACTGGTCACCCGGGTTAAGTTTCCCTGGTTGTCTAGGGCAACCAGCCCATGCTGTTGACCAGATACAGAAATTGCTTTAATTTTTTGAAAAGGATATTTTTTATGAGCCATTCGATCAAAGAGCAGATTAATAGCATCTATCCACATCTGGGGTGGTGCTTCTGCAATTTCAGCGCTATCACTGGGTAGAATACCATGCCGGGTTCCAAATTGGGGAAGATCCTGATCATAATTAACTGAGTCAGTATAGTCGATCGTTCCCGAGATTGTGTCAATGACTACAACTTTACATCCCTGGGTAGAGGAATCTATTCCCAGAAAGAGTTGATCCATCGTGTACTGTTCCGTGATGTTAATGTCTCATAAAATGTTAGCGGTAACATAAAAAATCAAGTATAAATTTTATTTTATCAACGGGTGCTTACTCAGGTATTTGTGCTTCAGATTCCAGTTCGTCCCGTGAGAGCGGTTGAATACCGCTGCGATAAAATTGAAGTGTACCTGCCAAGATAGAATACTGGATGGAGGATAATAGTTCTTTCCCTTCTGCCAGACAGGCAGCTATGATTGCACTGACTTGATCTCCACAGCCTGTTTCATCCTTCACCCCATTCTGAACTACAGGAGGAATCGGTATATGAACTGCTGTCTCTTGATTAAAAAAATAACCACCTCTGGCACCATGGGTAATCAGAACATTTTTTACTCCCTTTTCGAGTAACCATTCTGCCGCTTTCTGAGCAGTCCTAAAATCATGAATCATCATTCCAGTTAAAATTTCAGTTTCATGTTCATTTGGTTTTAACACAAAGATCCCTTCATACGCTAAATCATTCAGTGGCTCAGTAATTCCACCCGGATCCAGTATAACTTTTATCTGATTTTCCATCGCCATCCTGATGGCAAAGTTGGCAGTCTCCAATGGAATTTCCAATGCCAAAAGCATGGTTTTATTTTTTTCATGATTCCGAAACAAAGGCTCGGCTGCAGCAATATCATCCACTCCAAAATCGGCGTTTACACCCGGAAGGACATAGATCTGATTTCGGCCATCCCGATCAACTGGTATTAATGCAATACCCGGATATTTTCCTCCCGAGGCTTCGAAATCCAATATCTTCACCTGAGAAATATCCACACCTGCTTCTTTTAAAGAATTAATCGGATATTTCCAGAAACCAAAAGGATCTTTGCAGCTTCTCCCAATCATGGCCACTTTCCCTTTTCCTAAAAATTTAGCTGCCATTTGGGCCATGTTACGGGCTTTGCCACCGGGGCCGATCCGTAACTCTCCTCCTAAAGTCAATTCTCCAGCTCCAATTAATCTGGAAACTCCCATTCCGATAATATCCGTGTTCAACCCACCGGGTACAATCAATTTATGTTCCGACATTTCTAATTAACTCCTCATCACTGAAATTATTGGGTAATATAAATAAATCAGGGGAATTTTTCATTGAATTTTATCAGTTTGTGAAAAATCGGAGACCGTTTTCCGGTCATAACTCATAAAATTAAAATAGATCCTCAGCAGTAGTGAATATTCTTGGAAATTATATTGATTTTTTACTCCCAGCATCCTATATTTTTATTCATTAAGTTATTATTTTTTTGAATGTTGGATCATATAATAGATCCATCCAGTTTGGAGAGTCTGGCTATATCCCATCTTTGAATATGTCAAGAATATCAAATTAAAAATATTTTAAAAAAAAGAGGTTGAAAATGAAACTGCTTCTTGCCACATCCGGATTTTTAATGTTGATTTTAGCCTTATCCTTTTCGTGTCAGGAAAGTTCACGCAAAGTAAAGTATGTTATCGGTTTTTCTCAGTGTAATAGTGCTGAGCCCTGGCGGGAGGCAATGAATAAACATTTAATTGATGAAGCAGGCAAATATCCGGAATTTGAATTAATTGTTTCTGATGCCCAACAAGACAATGCTAAACAGGTGGCAGATGTGGAAAATTTTTTAGTGAAGGAGATTGATCTGTTAATAATCTCCCCGAATGAAGCCCAACCTTTAACTCCAATCGTTGAAGAGACCTTTCAAAAAGGTATTCCGGTTATTGTACTGGATCGCAAAATATTATCGGATCAATATACTGTTTTTATTGGTGCGGATAATGTTTTAATTGGCGAGGCAGCGGGACGATATGCAGGTGAGCTTCTAAAGGGGAATGGAAAAATTGTTGAACTTTGGGGATTGAAGGGTTCCACCCCGGCCATAGAGAGACATAATGGCTTTGTTAAAGGGATTCAGGAGTTTCCAGAGATAGAAATCATCTATGAACAGGATGGTGCCTGGCTGCGTAGAAAGGGCCGTGAAATTATGGAAAATGCACTTCAAAGATTTGAAAAGATCGATCTGATCTATGGACATAACGATCCCATGGCAATGGGCGCGTTTTTAGCAGCAGAGAATGCAAATCGGCAAAGGCATATGTATTTCATCGGAATCGATGGACTGCCGGGACCCGAAGGCGGTGCTCAGTCGGTCTTGAACAGACAATTAAGCGCTACTTTCCTCTACCCTACCGGTGGAAAGGAGGCTATTCAAATGGCCCAGAAAATTATGAGAGGTGAAGAAGTCACAAAAAATATCACACTGGAAACTGCCACAATCGATTCTACAAATGCCCAAGAATTTATTTAGGATGGAAAAATGGATAATTTTTATTCTCTAGGAATCGACTTCGGAACCAATTCAGTGAGAGCACTCCTGGTTGACCTCATGTCAGGAGAAGAAATATCATCCGAAACCAGTTCTTACCACAGTGGAGAGAATGGGATTATACTGGATAATTCTCAGCCCCACCTGGCACGACAATTTCCCGGAGACTATCTGGAAAGCCTGCAGGAAGCCGTCAGGAAGACTATTGAATCTGCAACAGATAAGGGGCATCCGGTCAAAGATCTCAAAGGAATTGGCATAGATGGTACGGGATCCAGCCCCCTGCCAGTGGATGCAACAATGCAACCCTTAACATTTCAAAAAACTTTTCGCAATAATTTGAACGCGTATACCTGGCTATGGAAAGACCATACTGCAGCAGAAGAGGCCCATCTTATCACCGAAACAGCAAAACAGATCAGACCGCATTATCTTGAGAAATGTGGAGGAGCCTATTCCTCCGAATGGTTTTTCGCAAAAATATATCATTGTCTGAACACAGATCCTCAGGTATTCCAAGCCGCTCATAGCTGGATCGAACTCTCTGATTATATTCCTGCGGTTCTTTGTGGAATAAATGACCCACAAATGGTGAAACGAAATATTTGTGCCGCAGGGCATAAAGCGATGTATAGTGATAACTGGGGAGGATTACCTGATGAAGAATTTTGGCGCCAACTCTCCCCTGCTCTGGCTGATCTACGCAAAAATTTATACGAAACAGCTACAACCAGTGACCAAATTGCCGGATATCTGAATATCGAGTGGGCAGAAAAGCTCGGATTAAGAGAAGGTACTCCCGTGGGATTAGGTGCACTGGATGCCCACTATGGTGGAATTGGTGCTGGTGTTGGCAAAGAAATTCTGGTTAAAATAATTGGAACATCAACCTGTGATATAATGGTTTATCCCGATGACGGCACTCTGGAAGATATTCCGGGGGTGGCTGGTCTGGTAAAAGGATCAGTACTTCCAGGTTATATCGGTATTGAAGCCGGTCAATCAGCGGTAGGTGATTTATTCAACTGGCTGGTTTCCCGGTTTTTACGCCAGGATGAAACCTACCACACTGTGCTTACAGAAAAAGCATCGCAATTAAAGGCGGGGGAATCCGGTTTACTGGCATTGGACTGGAACAATGGGAATCGAAATATTCTGACAGATCCCAAACTAAGCGGGCTGTTAGTTGGACAAACCCTTTTAACTTCAGATGATGAAATCTACCGGGCCCTGATTGAAGCAACTGCATTTGGTGCCCGGCGCATCATCGAACAGATGGAGAAGTATGGTGTTAAAATAACCAAGGTCATCAATTGTGGGGGAATTGCAGAAAAAAATCCACTGGTTATGCAAATTTACGCAGATATTATCGGACGGCCCATGGCTGTCGCTCAAAGTCCCCAAACGGTAGCACTGGGCGCAGCAATTATGGGTGGCGCTGCGGCTGCAAAGAAGGAAGTAGGTTTTGAAACGGTAGAGTCTATCCAGAAAAGGGTGTGTCACATTAAAGATCGGGTATATTATCCCGATTCTACCGCTCAGAAAAATTATCACAGACTGTACCAACTCTATTTATCTCTTCACGATGGTTTCGGAGTAAAAAACAACCAGATCAACATGTATTCTATCATGAAAGAATTGATGGAGATAAAAAAAGCAGTATAAACCATGTGCTTCGGGAAAATTTTATGGCCATTAAAATCACACCTTCAATTTATTCCAAAAAGTATTGTATTCGCCTGGTGTTAGTTTTATCCCTGCTCATTTTTAGTTCGAGTTCTCAGGCATATCGCAGGGTTGCATCCGTTTCACTATCCGGTCACTGGGAATTTGTCACTACCGAGCCCCTAACTGAACAAAATATTAAACGCACCGGATCATTTGATCCACCCAGATATTCTCCGGATCTGGAAGAAATCATCCCGATTTCGCTACGTTCAGATGTGAATAAACTAATTTCTTCCACCCCGGATTGGAAAATCATTCAGGTACCCTCTGCCTGGGAGCAATTTACCAGCATACAGTATAATGGAGCAGGTTGGTATCGTCGATCGATAAATATTCCAGTCAATTGGGGGAATGATAACCAGAACATATGGATTGAATTTGATGCGGTAGCTACGGCAACCGGGGTATGGTTGAATGGAGAGTGGTTAGGCGGACATGTAGGAGATTATGTCCGCTGGCGGGTAGACGCCACAGACGCCTTCAAAATTGGTAAGAATGAGCTTCTCGTCTATGTGGATGAGTTACCCGGGCATATTACCCAGGGCTTTTTGAGCGTGATTGCTCCTCATCATGGAGGTATCTGGCAGGACGTCAGGTTATATCAAACTGGCAGGGTGTCGGTCGAGCCTGATGGCATCCGTATTGTAACCAATCAGGAAAACGGGGATGTCGAGGTGACGGTTACCTTAAACGGCAAATTACCACCAGACTCTCCTCAACCTCACATAAAGGTCGGAAAATATGATCCCAAATTTCCTCAACAAATCAGAGAAAAAAATCTGCTGAAAAAACATAACTATAAATATCAAAATAACCCTGATGAGAGAGAGATCTCCTTCCACTATAAACTACATGATTTCCAAATATGGCACCCCGAAGATCCAAATCTTTATGTCGCAGAAGTCGACTTACCTGGACGAGATAATTCAGCTGGTTCTGAGAACATCATACAAACATTTGCATTTCGGAAGATTGAAATACAGGCTGAACAGGTTTTGTTAAATGGAAAACCTCTAAATATTCGAAGTGTGCTTAACTGGGGATATTATCCGAGGATTGTTAGCCCGGCTCCACCTGTGGAGGTGATCCGGGAAGAGTTTCTTAAATATAAGCAGATGGGATTTAACGCCGAGACTATATGCCTGATGATTATGCCGGATTATTTTTATGACCTTGCAGATGAGATAGGCATCCTGATCTGGGAGGAATACCCTACCTGGCATAATGAATTTACTCAACAGGATATGATCACATACCGCAGAGAATTTCCAGCGTATTTTCGGCGTGATCAAAATCATCCCAGTATAATTTTACGTTCAATTTCTGTAGAAGCAGGAGTCAAGGATCAGGAAGTGATGGCAGAATTAGTAAAGCTCGCCAGACAGATGACAGATTCGCCGATTCAGGATAACAGTTCATGGTTCTGGTTGAGCAATGAGAATTTAACTGAATGGTATGGTGAAGATAACTATTGGAACCATAATCGTTGGGCAAGACATATGTTAATAGACTTACCTAAAAAGCTGGATGAGATGCCGATAAAACCCTATATCATAGGTGAATCCATGGCAGGAAGTGTGTGGCCAGATGTTGACGCTTTATTGGCTGTACATCCTGATAAACCGCTTGCGAACGGAGTGATGGGTACTGACGAGTCGCTTGCAGGAAAGAAATGGCCATACTGGTTTCCCAGTTGCTTTGAATCTTGCCGGGAGATTGAAGAATCACTGCGTCAGCGTTATCAGAGTATATTACCGGAAGGCAAAGATATTATTCGGGATTATCTCCTGCCACAAAGTTACCGGTATTCAGAGGAATTCAGGCGCTTTCAAATAGAACTTCTATATTCAGATCCCCGATATGCAGGCTGGACTTTCTTCCTGGGCAGGGATGTCGCTCAATGTCACAGTGGTTTGTTCGACAACATTGGACGACTTCGCTGGAATCCGGAAAACTGGCAGTGGCTTAAATCTGACCTCAAACCAAAAGTAACCACTGCGCAGATGTCGAATCGAAATCTCAATCGGAGTTTATTAGAAATCGCACCGGAGTTGAAGTTCTGGAGTGAGAAGTGGGACATGGAAACGCAAAATACCTTGCCCTGTTATTATCTCGGGGGAGGTTACAGTGATCTTTCCAGCTTATTTTCCAATTGGCCACATGCAATTCAGATTTCGGAAGATGAAATTCAAAACCTACCCTTAAACAGCATCATTGTTACTACAATTTTAACAGAAAAACTTTCTGACTATATGATAAAGGGAGGTCGAGTATTTATAATAAGCAGTCGCTGGCCAGGAGCTGTAGGGAGCCAACGGAACATGTATTGGGCAGATGCTGTTTTTATTCCTCCGGTCGGACCGCTATCCCCCGAGAACAGGAACCGTCTACTTACCCTGCAGATGTTTGATCTTACCCATGGAAAAAGTGAGGTTATCCCTGTTCAACAGTTGAATATTCATACCGAAGTCGATCCCTTACTACGTTTATTTGAAATCCATGGGCTGGATACTGTGAAAATCCATGATCAAATCTTTGCAACGCGCTGCGGAAAAGGTCTGCTAATTGCAAGCTCTCTGGATCATAATGGACAGGCCGGACAATGGTTGTTAGGAGAATTACTCTATTGGGGACACAATTGGCATGAAACCAATTCCGATAATTTCCCCGCCACACAAATGACCCCGGAGATTCTCAGTAAACTATCGGTAGCTCGGATCAACGATATTATCGTGCTGACTGATAACTGGCGATTCAAAACCGATCCCGAGGAGCAGGGAGAAAAAAATAACTGGACTGATCCGACTTTTTCTGATGGAGAGTGGGATCTCATAGAAGCTTCCAAAATGTGGGAAAGTCAGGGATACTCCTACGATGGCATGGCATGGTATCGTAAATGGATTGAAGTTTCACGGGATTGGAAAGGTAGGAAAATTAGTCTGGTCGCAGAAGGTGTAGACGACGCTTATCAACTCTGGATCAATGGTAAAGCGGTAGCTTTTTATGGTAGTTTTACAGACCATTCTAAAACGGTCTTCCGGACAAAGACTGAAACCGATCTTACACCCTATCTGGATTATGGCACCCGAAATTTGTTAGTATTACAGGTTGTGGACGTTTTCGGCGGTGGAGGGATTACCCAACCAATTTATTTGAGAGTTGAATGATTAGGGTATATCAAAATTAATTTTGATATACCTACCTCTTAAGAAAACGAAACGAAAAATACCAGTTTCTTTCCTGCAAAAGGACAGCTGCGACAATAATTGCCCCTTTAAGCATCAGTTGAAAATCTTTTTCGACCCCATGTAATCCCAGAATATTGCTTAACAGACCGATAATCAGTACACCCGCGAAGGTACCTTCCATTGTTCCTCTGCCTCCCATCAAGCTGGTGCCGCCAATTACGACAGCTGCAATTGCATCCAGTTCAAATCCCACACCATCATTGGGATTACCCTGATATAATTGGGCTGCATGGATAATCCCTGCTAAACCAGCCAGCAAACCACAGAACATAAAAGCGCTGGTGCGTACCCAATTTACCCGAAGTCCCGCTAATTTTGCAGCTTCTTCATTACTTCCAATGGCATAGATATAACGCCCCATTTGCATTTTTCTTAAAATAATGGCAAAGATAATGGTAACTGAAATGAAGATAAATACCGGAAATGGTATTCCCAGATAAGAGGTGGTAAATATTCTGAAAATTTCAGGGGCAGCACCTTCACCAAAACCGATATTTCGAGAATTATTATTGGATATGAATAGTGCAAATCCCCGGGCAGCTGTCATCATAGCTAAAGTCGCAATAAATGCCTGAATACGTCCCCAGGAAGTAAGTGCTCCATTTATAAAACCGGTACCCGCTCCAGCAACTAAACCCAGAAGAACTGTGAGAAGGAAACCCAATTGCCAGTCCATCACTCCAAAGGCTGTGGTGGTAGCAGTTAAAGCCAGAATTGATCCTACTGACAGATCGATACCGCCGGTAATGATAACCAGAGTCATGCCAACCGATATTACTCCAATTTCGGATACCTGTCTCAAAACATTGCTTAAATTATCAAATTTAAGAAAAATCAAATTTCCCTTACTGCTAACCGGAGAGAAGATTATGCAGAGAATGAAAATCCCCACAAATCCGAACATCGGTTTTATCCACTCATTTTCAGTAATAAAGAGTTTAAAATTTGGTTTCATCAGCTAATCCTGTTTGAAGGCAAAATTCAAAATTTCCTGTGGGTTAGTCTTGGAAGCATTTAATATAGCTGTTTGCTTACCTTGAGATAGCACCACTATTCGTCCACAAATCCGGAGAAGTTCCGGTATTTCAGAAGATGTCATGATTATTGAGGCGCCACGTTCACTCAATTTGTAGATCAGCTGATAAATTTCTTCTTTGGCGCCCACATCAATACCGCGGGTAGGTTCATCCAGCAATAAGAGGTCAGGATTCAATAATAAGATCCGGGAAAGCAGTACTTTTTGCTGGTTCCCACCACTTAAAGTGGGAATTTTCTGACCTAATGAATGTCTACGCACCTTTAGTTCATCAAACTTGGTCATTACACTCTTAGTCTCTTGTTTTTCTCTTATAAAACCTGCTTTCGACAATTGACCCAGGAAAGAAATACTACTGTTAAACTTCACATGGTGATCAGGAAAAATCCCTTCTGTTTTACGGTCTTCCGAGAGATATACAATTTTGTTTTTAATTGAATCACTGGCAGAGCGGGGCAACCATTTTCTATTCTTATATTCAAGTTGACCCTGGTAAGGAACTTTGATTTCACCATAGAGAAATTTCAATAATTCAGTTCGACCAGAACCCAACAGTCCGGCAATCCCCAAAATATGTCCGCGATTTAAAGTAAATTGGATATTTGATAGTATAAGGTCTCCGGGAATATTAACACTTAAATTATTCAGTTTCAGTACGGGAGTTGAGTCCTTTTTTTTGGAGTCTGAAAGACTTATCTCGGGCACATCATGTCCGATCATTAGACTGATTAATTTTTCCCTGGTTATGTCATTTTTAGCAAATTTACCAACAAAAAAACCATCACGCAGAACAGCGATCTCATCAGCGATTTCAAATACTTCCCGTAAACGATGTGAAATGAAGATAATGGTTTTTCCCCGTGATTTGAGTAATTTCATACGCTGAAATAAGAGTCTGATTTCATGATTACTGAGAGCTGAAGTAGGCTCATCCATCACCAAAAGATTTGCTTTAACCTGCAAGGCCTTTGCAACTTCTACCATCTGTTGCCACCCGACCGGCAAGTTGCGTACCTTCATTTTGGAGTTATAAGGAAAATCAAATTCCTTTAGTATTAAGTCGGAATGGTTAAAAAGTTGTTTGAAATTGATCCGTCCCAGAGTTCCGATTGGTTCACGTCCCAGAAAAATATTTTCTCCCACACTTAAATCAGGAATCAGATTCAGTTCCTGATGTATCATGGAGATTCCTTCCTGTTCTGCATCCCGGGGATTTCTCAAATTAATACAATTGCCCTTCATATAAATTTCGCCCTGATACTCCGGGAGAATTCCACACAAAATTTTCATCAGAGTTGATTTGCCAGCTCCATTTTCACCCACCAGGGCAATAATTTTTGCATTTTCTAACTTAAATGACACCTGGTGGAGAACTTCAACTCCGGAGAATGATTTACTAATATTGTTAAATTCGAGCATGAATCTAAGGTTTTCTCGAGAATGGAAAATACCATGGCTTTACTTAATATAGCACTGATTAATTGCTATAACTATTATTTCCGTAACAGTTTGGCCTGGGTTTCCCCGCCATTGAGAAGATACAAAAGTGGAAGTGGTCGGTCGATATCCTCCCGGTAATCCGGCATTTCCTTCCAGGGAGTTACCGAGAGAACATTTGCCAAATCCATCCAATATTGCAATCGAGCAGTGGGTAAATTCCAGGTCATATGAAAATGATTAGCCGGAGCATACTGCTTATACTCAGCCATAGAGGCATGTTTTGGTGTTACGAAGGTGTGAGGCCAAGTTGCAGTAGATGTTTCACAAACAACCTGAGCAAGTTTTTCAGGGAGCTCAACAGTCACTGCTTCATCCCATACCAAAGAAAACATATCAGAAAGAGAACTATAAGCAAGTCGGGCCGCAATACCATCAATCCCGCCGGGTGAAATATAAGATACTGAATTTCCCAGGCCCGGAAAATAATCAGGATCTGCCAGAGGGAAAGAGATATTCTTCATAATCTGTTTTTCACTAGCACCGGGAACTGCTGCCCAATCGAAGGAAGCCGAACCTGAATTATCCCCATCAACCAGTCCACGTTTCTCCCAAACGGTTTTACCACTCAGTTTTATCTTTAATTTTTTTGCAAGGTCCCTGATTTCCCAGGCTTCCCAGACTTTACGAAAATCCATAAAAAGAGGGGGATGACCAGCGGATAGCCAGGTCATGAACAACATGGTTAGCAGAGCCTGAACATCTGCTTCTGTTGCATAAGGTATTACCGGTTTAGTTCCTGTGTGATCGAAAGTCGAGTTAAAGAGAGACTCCATGATATCAGCCACCGGAAGAGGTGTTCCGCGCAGATCAGACCCCCATTCCAATTGGCTCATGAATCCTCCACCGACGCCATTCAGATCTTTCATCAGATCCCGAACGATCAGATACATGGCCAAACTTTTATTCAAGCGTGAATCATCATAACTATTGTGTAATTCAATTCTATGTTTGGCATGTTGATTCAGCCAGTTTCGTAATTCTTTTAATTCATTCTGAGAATATGCTTTTTTTTTCAGCATGTCTGCCAGTAATTTCATATCCAGACGGGTAATCTCCAATCCAAAAACATTGCGGGTTGGTAGTACCTGGGGCAGAGCTGTTTCCATGCCCATGGAATCGTGTCCAAATATGACCACCCGGCGACCTTTCAATCCCTGATATGTTACAGCAGCATATGCCCAATCCGTTAGAGCAATTTTGGTTTTTTCACTCATTTCCGGGTGAAGGCCGGTGTCCGGCCAATTACCCACGTTAATATGTATTAATCCACCATATTGAGAGATCGCCCCAGATACCGCATGGGTAAACACCACTCCTGGTTTTGGTCCACTATTCCCACAGGTAAAATTAATGGGAGTGTCTTTGGGAAAATGACTGAGCAGAGAAAGGACTGTCAATTGAGGAAATGCCCAGGTATCGGGAACACCGATCAGAATATTCACCCCTCTTTCCTTAAATTGGCGGGCAACCATATCAGCCTGAACTTCCCCATCGATCAACAGATCAGAATATGCGACCGGTACCGGTGTACCATCAGGCATTTTTACCTCACTCGCGACGATATCAGCAGCCATTTTAATAATATTGGCAGCTCGTTTACGAGAGTCTTTATCTATCCGTGGATCACAAGTTGCAAAGACTCCAATAACCGGTTTCTGTGACTCAGTTTTGCTTAACGCGGGTAACTTAGATGCTTTCATATTGGTACCATTCAGTTTGGTAGTTTAGTGATACACCAATTGCTGTTTCTTATGGTTAATTCAGTTGATATTTTATTAAACATTTTCAGACAGGATATACAGGATAAAAAATAATGTCAATGGTTATTAGAAAAGATTCTGATCTAATTATTTCTTCTAATTTGTCATGAGATTTCTGCATCTCATGAATTCAATAATATATTATCAAAAACAATAATCAAAAAGATATTCATATAAATAAACCCCGATGTAACTCATCTATATTAAAAAAACTGATTATATCTTTAACTCCGCATATATTTAGGAGATTGCTTCCTGTCCGCCTGCCTGCCTGTCCGATGCCAGGCGGGCTGCAGGCAGGGCTGCGCCGTACCAGACGGGCGCTACCGACAGGGAAAAGATGTCGGTACATTGCGAGGAGAGAAGTATGAACGACGAAGTCCCGCCTAGCGGGATAATTATTGAGATTAACCGAGTTTTTACTGAGCAAAGGACATAATCATTAAAAAAAATATTACACCAGAGTTAATTCTGTAATCTTGTCTACAAAAATAAAAAATATCTAGCTTTAATTATCGTATGGCATTATTTCATCAGAATCATCTTCCTGGTTCTGTTAAAATTTTCCGATTGAAGTTGATAAAAATAAATACCACTGGCCAGATTCGCAGCATCGTATGTGACAAAATGTTCTCCGGCATTCATTTTTCCATCATACAATATATCCACCAACCGACCCAGAACATCATAGATTTTTAAGCTAGCCTGTCCGGTTGTGGGTAGATAAAAGACAAAACTCGTGGTTGGATTAAATGGATTCGGATAATTCTGCTCCAGGCGATATCCCTGAGGAACGGTATGATCAGAATTATGCTCAATAGAGACCCAGGGTGTACTATTTGCCAGCGTTACTGCTTCTTCGTAATCCACTATATAATGCCACCAGTTATTAAGTTTGCCTTCATAGGTTCCGGTATATCTCGGCAGATGATTAAACCACCAGCGCATAAATCCTCTGTGATAGTCACCACCGGGATAGTACCACTCCTGCCGATTAACAGTCCGGGTTTGATCTAAGAGAATGGGATAGCGTTTCCAGTTATCCGCATATGTGACTACATAATTCGTATTGGCATAATCATAATCCGATGTCCCATTGGGTGGGAAATGAATATTACCACAATGAGCTTTACCCGGATGATCCCTATCTATTCTGGTAAAAATATCCCATGGAGTAGGTTCGGGTGCTACATTCCACCCACCATATGCTTGTACAATGGCGCTTTCCGCCCGGTGACCAAGGCTATGTAAGGCTTCGGCCACACCTCTTTCATAATTCCAACCCATCACAGATAGCAGTTTGTTCAATCCCGGATGTGCTAATGGAGGGGAGTTATACCAGAAGGCTCCGGGCCCCATAAGCTGGGATTCATACATTCCACCGAAAGGGAAGGTATAAACCCAGATTTCATCGATCACTCCATTATTCCGTTTAGTATCATAATCATAATAATCAACCATCGCATTATAATTGAATTTCAGTCGACCTTGAATTTCTGCCATATATTGTAAGGTTCCTGGGGTTGTCCGGCCGTAAAGAACGCCATTTGAAGGGGTAAAATAGTAAGCCAGTGTATCAATACTCATAAAAGTACTATCGATCATGCTAAAAATCATATCATCATCGATCGTTTCAACTATCTGAAAGTTAATGACACCATCACTGGCATAATTGAAATCCTCAATGATCTGGGGGATCAATTCTAACGGATTTGCCCAGTTCCACATCTCGTGAATTCTCCGGTTACCCACAGAATCAATCACCGGATTTTGCAAAACCAGGACAACTTTTACCACCTTGGTAGGTGCATTATCAGATTCAAAATCAGATATCACGGAAACTCCGGTACTTCCGGTTATGCTCCCGGAGTATGAACTGGCAGAAACATTAGTTGCACCGAGGTTGTTACCCTGTAATTCACCCGATTCACCGACAGAGGCAATGGAGCCATGCTGGGTTGCCCACACTAAGGGTTCAATATCAGTTGGATATTCATAGACATTATTATCAGCATCTAACGCCTTCACCTTAAGTTGAAGGGTCGTACCCGGTATAATGCGAACCGGCCGGGGATAAATATAAATATCAGTTAAAGTCACTTGACCGGTGAGTTCCCACTCTCCCAAATAAACATAGTTACTTTGAATATTTTGGGCACTCAAACGGGCATATGTCGCGGATTGAACCCCGAAGTCAACTGAATCAGCCACAAAAGCCGGGTGGCTCCGCTGGTTTACTAACATCTGGTAACTTCCTGTTCCCGAATTCAGATCATTTTCAGTATATGCAATCTCCAGGGTCCACTCCCCGGATGACCAGAAATAAACTTTACTGCGTTCAAAGCTAATGGTATCGCTAAATGCCAGGGTAATACTTAGATTGTGACTATTTTGCACCCCGGCCATGGTGAGAGGATTCCCATCAAAAACGTTCTCGATGGAATTCATTGTGAAAGTGGGATCCACTGTAGCCTGAATGTTACCGGTGTTTAATCCCCCTAAAATATCAACCGGCTGATGGATGATCATATCAGCCCGGGAAGGTATAGTCAGTAAAAAAAGAAATGAAATGGTTATTACAAAGGCACATCTCACGGAAAATTTCATTACAACCTCCATTTAAATCTTTCTCAATTCATTACTACCTAATCGTATGGTATAGAATAATAATTTATTCAAAATTTAATGACGAATTTATCAAGTATAATTTATGAAATTGTAATTATTAACCATGTTCCGGATTCACAATTTTATTCCCATATTTTGGGATGACTATCATTCCCTAACCAATGAAAGACCATTTTGCATTGCAAAATCCCAGTCACCAATAAATACCCACCAATTAATTAATTCTTTATCCCGGAATTGTAATCCGTTATTCATTCCCGGAAGGCTTTGCATCCACAATTTGAACCAATCCAGACTGTTACAGTTCCAGCGCTCACAATTCAGTCTTTTTTTCTGACCAGTACCATCTGGTTTCCAATCTTCAATATCACTTTCCACAAATCGTTTATTGGCCCAATCATAGTCTTTTTCACCATTAGGGGGGTAATGAGCCCAGCCACAGCCCGGATTTATAATTTTATGAGAGGCATCACTACCCACAAATTTTCCCCAGAAAAGCAACCCTTCCCATTCACCTTTCGGTGCGTCATCACGGCCATCCACATAATTCAGGACTGCCTCTATCTGGTGCATGTGATCTTCCACCGCTTCGGATAGTCCCCGCTGGTAATTATAATGATACAACGTATAGGTATTTTTGAAAACTGGCAGATCATCTTCATCCCGATTGGAATTACTGATATCTCCAAAGGGGCCTGCCATGTTTGATTCCCATAAATGCACTTTTCCCCCGTGGTAACCCCATAGCCAGATCTCCTTGACACCCATTTCCTCGACCCATTTCTTTCCGCCAATTCTTTCAACAATTGCATTATAATCCGTCATCGGTGTTTTTCTAAAAAAATGACTTTTAGTAGGTAGAGGTTCAAGAAATTCATAGGTGGTGTCAATTCGATAGGTTAGGCTGGGTTTAGCATCCGGATTATTGTAAACTCTGAAGCGGGAGGCTTCTTCCAGAAAAGATACCAACCGCTGCGTAATACTATCTGTTTTATGACGGGTAAATGCTAAACTCTTTCCCCAGTCTCCGGTGGTTTCAATATCGATTGTATC
>CBDUVK010000005.1:0-29691 GCA_965370645.1 uncultured bacterium | reverse complement strand
GTTGGAAGAATTAATGACAAAATTGAATTGATTCACCATTTTCACACAGCCTCTTAAAAGTTATACTAACTTTTATAATATGGAGGAACAGAAAAATCGGCAATTTTACAACAATCATAATTTAACAGAGATAAAAGTTCGATTAAGATAATCGCTAAATAAAAAGGCGGGATATGACATAAAAGAGAGGGAGGCCTTAACGAAAGCCGGTCCTCTCTTACTATATCGGGAGATGTTTATCTATTTTAATTCGTGTCAGTTCGGGTGGTATCTATGATATCCTGTTGGGGTAACATATCAACGGGATTCATCCGGTTTGTTACTTGATTCGTGTCAGTTTGGGTGGTATCTATGATGTCCTGTTGGGGCAGTATATCAACGGGATTCGTCTGATTTGTTGCCACTCTGCTGTAATTAGGCAGGGCATCCAATCGCATGATGACCACCACCTTTTCATCATTACGCATCTCTTCCGGCGGGATAACCCGTATCCCTGTACGATAACCATTAGCCTTTACCTGTACTACGTGAACACTTGTTCTTTTGACCCACCAGCTTATGGGGGAAGATCCAATCAGTTCATCATTAATGTAAACATCACATTTTACCGGGTCCGTATTAATCTGGAATTTCACCCGACTCGATCCTGTATATCCTTTACGGTTTACAATTTGCTGATTCGAAATGGTGTCCATGGCAAACTGTTGCTGTGAGGCAGGTTCGCCCTGGTCAAATTCTGTGTAAGACATTTCGAAGCGCAAGTTTTTTCCCTGCACCACACCCCGCCAATCTTTGGGTATTTCCTTCTTCAAAACTGTTAATCCTTTTTCATCAACCCGAACCAAATCCTCAGCTTTGATTTCCGTCTTTACATCTTTCCATCCATCATTCCAATAGTATACTCCCTTAATATTATAATATCCAGGAAGTAATTTGAGGCGGTATTCATAATTACCGGTGGTATTATCCACGGTATTCTGGGGTTGAATCAGCTGTTTATTGACATATAGCCTGAAATAATTTTTATTGCTGTAAGAATTATCGGCCACATTTGATATGAAAACCTCCAGATTGTAAGGTAGATCTGCTTTATCAAATTCTACTTGTTTCTGTGGCTTTAATTTGTCGGTAGCTTCAACGCCTACAACACCTCGACCTTTATTTCCGCAGCTGCTCAGGACCAATGCAAAAATAAAGAAGGATCCAAAGATCATAATATTTTTCAACTGAACACCTCTCAAATAATTTTATTAATAAAAGTAGATTCTAATTTTATACTACATTCTTACGGAAAAGTTGAGAAAAAATTGGTGAAAATTCATATCGATTGCCCGGCCTTCCGGAGTAAGTTCATCAATAAGTAATTCTTTCCAGAAACCGATCATATATGCCATATCGATTTTGAACAGTTTATCGACTAAAAGACTATATCCTGCAGTAAGATATTTTCGATCGAAATCATAACTTCGTCCTTTAAGTGGTGTCGGATCATATATTAGTCCGGCACGTACCTGATGGTCGAATATAGGAAGCCGTAATTCTGCACCGGTTCTGACTTTTAAGGTCGGTCGGTATTTCTGGTAGAAATTTTTATTCTCACTTAATAACTCCCTGCCCTCAAATCGAAACTGGGTCCAGTCCAAATATTCCGCACTTCCCGACAAAAGCAACCACAACAAGGAGACGGAACCCCCTGCCGAGAGACGAAACGGGGCTGTCAATTCATATTCAACTTCAGTCTTACGATTTACTGAATCCTGCAATTCAATAAAACCACCATCATCAAAAGATAATATTTCATCCGTAAAGTTTTCTTCTTTTATGTAAAATTTCTGGGGACCTTCCACACCAAACCCAAGACGAATAAACCTGCCGAAGTTAAACAGAGTACCAAATTTGGCATTGAAGGAAGAGTAATCGTTGAATGAGACATTTTCCTGAGAATATCGATTGAAATTTGCCGGCGCTGTGTTATACACGTTGAAGGCATCGAATTGATAGAAATTATATATGAGTTCATTTTTACCGGACCAGAAATTGAGAGTGACGCCTATGGCAATGTTGGGAGAAAGACCCAGCGCACTGGCAATCGACACCTGATTAATCGATCCGCTGAAATTAACCTGCCCTTCCCTGGTTACATCATCGCCGTAAAAACTATAGCTTTGATTCGGATTCTGGGGGTCGAGTCCCTGGAATGTTAAGCGATTAATTCGGCTGTTTGAAGTAGTGGTAAAATTCTGATTTCTGTCAAAATTGTTTATTTTTTGATAACCCACAGCAAATGCTAATTTTCCGTGCTTGGTAGAAACCGGATAAACCATTCCCAGAGAGTTAAATTTTGTAGCATTGCGGGAATTGGCAGTCAAATCCTTATTCAGAGTGACATCAGTCTCCAGATTATGGTGAGAAATACCTGTCCAAAATTCTTTGCGTCGAATTTGTACCAGGCCGGCGGGATTCCAGAATACTGCAGAATAATCTTCTGCGATACTGAGATAGGCACCACCCATCCCCAGAGCACGTGTACCAAATCCTACCTGGTTATTAAAAATCCGGATTGCATCTTCTGTTGTCTGCCCATAACCAATGCAAAAGAATACAATTAATATAGCCGTGGTGATCAGAAATAGTTTAAACATGGATTTCACCTTCAAATAAGTTTTTTTCAGAGCCCCCAATACTAGTATAAGATACAATCAATTAAGAAAAAGTTACTAATGCAACATTAAAATGTTCCTTTTTTTTAGAAATTACAAAATAAAATATAAAATTTTTTGAAACTTTTGCTTTGTTTCCTCGTCTATTGATCTCAAATTTCGAATAATTATGAAAATAGTCGAATGTTCATAATGTGATGGTGGCCAAACTTGATGCAAAATAATGATAATACCAAACGAGAAAGTATAAAAGCAGCGGCAAAGCGGTTATTCTTCCACTTCGGGCTAACAAAAACTTCAATGGATGAGATTGCTCAACAGTGCAACCTGGCAAAACCATCCCTCTACTATTATTATCCAAGTAAAGAAGCGATCTTTAATGAGATTGTCATCGATGAAGCACGCAAATTTATTGATAAAGTGGAGAAAAAAATTCCGCCCCATCTTCCGGCAGATGAAAAAATTGCCTTTTTTTTCATGACCCTTTATCAGGATCTGAAAAAGTATGCCAAGGCACTATCCCATTTACCGGAGTCTCTCTATGAAAATTATCCTCATGGCCGGCCGATTATCGAAAAAATTAACGAATTTATGCGAGAAAAAATTCGTCCGCTTTTAAAAGAGGGTCAGAAAAACAATTTACTCGAAATTAAAGATGAGAAGAGCACCCTTTCAGCGCTGGTCGTCATGACGGACTTTCTCAATCTGGAGTGGATGCGCCGGATTGATGAGAAAGAAGGTGATAAAATCATAGAGCACGCGATTGAAATTATTACGAATGGTATCAGGAGGAGAAATACCCATGACTAGACAATTGATCACATTATTGTCCCTGTTCTTAATTCTTGCTAGTGTAACTTTCGCAAGAGAATATACCTTGCAATCCATACTGGAGCTGGCTGAAAAAAATAATAAAGATATTAAGTTAGCCCACTCAAATCTTGACTATGCAAATGCCGTGAAAAAAGAGGCCATTTCCCAGGCTTTACCTCGGATAAATGCACAGCTTCTGTATAATCGTAATTTAATAAAAAATCAGTTTTTTTTCACAGTTCCTGGTAAACAAGGGGATAGTACGGTGAGTTTCACGGTAGGTTTTGATAATGCCTACCAAATGAGTGCAACATTGAATCAGACCCTTTTTGGATTCGGGAAAATTGGGAATGCCATTCAGGCGGCAAATTATTTTAAACATTATAGTGAATTGCAATACTCTTCAGATTTTCAAAATATTATCAATGTGGTTAAAAAAGCATTTTACCAGGCGCTGCTATTGCAGAAAGTGTGGGAAGTTGCAGTGCAATCAGAAAATAGTGCGAAAGATAACTATGAAAACATCAAATTGAAATTCGAAAGTGGAATAGTGTCGGAGTTTGATCTATTGCAAGCGGAGACTCGCTGGCAAAATTCTATTCCTCTCACCACCCAAGCGCGGAAGAATTACGAAGTTGCCGTAAATAATTTAAAGGCACTAACGGATATCCCATTGCGGGAAGAAATAAACCTGATCGGAGGATTAGAGACCTTTCCTCCTCTACCTGACAGCATGAACTATGATCTGGCCTTTGAGCAGCGTCCGGATTATAGGGCACTGTTATGGGAAAAAAGGTTACAGGAAAAGCGAGTGGCCGTGGAAAAGTCCAACTATTACCCCACCCTCTTTGGAAATGTAACTTACCTCTATCAGGCCAATTCTAATCGATTTCAACTTGATAATAAAAATGAAAATTTCTTTGTGGGGCTATCCTTAAATGTACCAATCTTCACCGGATTTTATACCAAGGCCCAGGTACAAAAGGCACAGATTGATGTAAACCGGGTTAAAACTCGCATTAGCAAGGCCAATGACAATATCAGAATAGAACTTCAAAATATAAACCTGAGGTTACGGGAAGCCCGGCAACGCATCGAGGCTGCTGAAAAAAATATCCAAACTGCCCGCCGAGCATATGAAATTGCCGAAACCAGAGTTGATAACGGATTAGCAACCCAATTGGAGTTTCGGGAAAGCCGGATAGATTTAGACCGCGCTCAGGTAAATTTCTACATCGCTATTTATGACTATCTGGAAGCATATTTTGACTGGCAATTGGCTAATGGTAAAGTAAATATATCAGGCATATAGCATAATATTTGATATCAAGTTTATGACGATGATTACATTTGGAGGAAAGATGAAAAAAGTACTGTTTATGTTATCCATAATACTCATGACTCTCTTATGGTTCCAGTGTTCGAGTGATGGTGCTGCAAAGCAAGGGGAGGATGATGTTAAGGGTACTCCGGTGAGGATATGGACATTAAAACCTAAACCGTTCGCCGAATATCTGCAAATCACGGGAACGGTTGCTGCCCGAAACCGGGTAAAGCTGATTGCCGAGGAAGCCGGGACGCTTCGTAAAATAATCAAAGACAAAGGAAGCTTCGTACGGGCAGGTGATACCCTGGCCATAATTGAAAATAAAATTATCCAGGCCAGTTATAATGAGGCCCAGGCGGCATTAAATCAGGCAGAACTGGATTACGGGAGCAAAAAGGTGCTCCATGAAAAACGCGCCATCTCTGAAAACGAATATCTGAGTGCCAAATACGGTTTGGAGAGAGCGCAGGCGGCATATGAATTAAATAAAGCGCGCTATTCCAAACTGACCATTACCGCACCTTTGAATGGTTATGTGAACGACCGGATGTATGATCTGGGCGCATTTGCGATGCCAAATACTCCCATTTTCGATTTTATTGATAATGCCTTCATGAAAATTACAGCCGGGGTTGCAGAGCGGTTCATGAATGATATAAAGATTGGTAAACCTGTACAGATTACCTTTGATGCATTTCCTGATCTGGTAATGGAGAGCGAGATTTTTTACATCACTAAGAGCATCGATAAAAATAGCCGGACCTTTCAAATTGAAATAAAAATACCCAATCCCGAGAGAAAATTGGCTCCCCAGATGATTGCGAATCTGAAAGTGTTACGGCGTTCGTACCAGGATCAAATTGTTATCCCTCTCGATGCTGTGATGGAATCTGAAAGCGGACGTTATGTTTTTGTCGCTTCAGAAGACAAAAAAGCCATAAAATTACCGCTGGAACTTCTGGTAATTTATGAGGATAGCGTTCTGGTTGATGGTCTGGAGCCAAATCAGCAACTGGTTGTAACAGGGCATCAGGAATTGACCGAGGGTGATCCCCTCATGATTGTAAAAAACTAAAATGATTTAAAATTCCTACTCTATTTGAAATGAGACCCAAGAGGCGAATATGAAATTTATTATTTGGTTCCTTCATCATAAAATTAGTGTATTTGTTTTACTGTTCATTGTGATTATCGCTGGATTTGTCTCCTATGTCAATCTGGCAGTAGAATCCTTCCCCCAAATCAAACAGCCGGTTGTCATAGTAGCTGTTCCTTATCTGGGTGTCGCTCCCGGGGATATGGAAACACTGGTGGCGCAACCGATTGAAAATAAATTAAAGGAAATAACAAAAATAAAAAAGATGACCTCCACCAGCAATGAGGGGGCCACAACACTGGTGGTTGAATTTGAGACCGATATTGATATTGACGAAGCGGTGCGGAAAGTTCGTGAAAAAGTTGATCAGGCGAAGCCCGACCTGCCCAACGATATCGAGGAACCGATCATCCAGGAAATTAATTTTGAGAATATCCCGATCATGCTGGTTAGTATCGTGGGTGAGCAATCACTGGTTCGGTTAAAGAAAATTGCCGAAGACTTGCAGAATAAATTCGAGCAGATCAATGGTGTTCTTGACGTAAATATTTCCGGCGGTCTGGAGCGGGAGGTTAAAGTCAATATCAATCCGGGGCGGTTAAAGTACTATAACATCGGTGTCAATGATATTATCGATGCAATCCGGCAGGAGAATATGACCATCCCAGGTGGGTCGGTGGAAAGTGGTAATCTGAAGTACACTGTGCGAATTCCCGGGGAGTTTGATAACATAGAAGAGATAAAGCGGGTTGTGGTAAAAACGATTAATGGCTATCCTATTTATATTAATGATCTGGCAGATGTGGAATTCGGATATGAAGACCAGCTCAGCTATTCACGCCTCGATAAAGAAGCCAGCGTAACCCTCTCCATTCAGAAACGCAGTGGCGAAAATATTATCCGCATTGCTGATGAAATAAAAAGAATCTTAGGATCATATGAATCTAAACTCCCAGCTAAAACCAGTTATGTAATTCTGGCGGATCAGTCCAAAGACATACGATCCATGGTGAATGACCTGGAAAATAATATCATTGCCGGTTTGCTGCTGGTCATTATGGTGCTCTACTTTTTTATGGGTGCCAGAAATGGTCTGCTGGTGGGAATTGCCATACCATTTTCCATGTTACTATCATTTATCATCATCAGTATGTTGGGTTACACACTGAATATGATTGTTCTGTTTAGTCTCATTCTAGCGTTGGGAATGTTAGTAGACAACGCGATTGTGATCGTTGAAAATATCTATCGACATCATGAAGAAGGCAAATCCCTAATGAAAGCGGCCAGAGAGGGAAGCTCCGAAGTTGCTATGGCCGTACTTACCTCAACAGTGACGACCCTTTTTGCATTCAGTCCCCTCATTTTCTGGCCAGGCATTGTAGGTGAATTTATGAGTTATTTACCAATCACATTAATCATAACACTCAGCTCATCCCTGTTTGTGGCCTTTGTTTTTAATCCGGTACTGGCCTCCTCGTTCATGAAATTGGATGAAAAAATGAAAAACCTACCGGGTGACCGCCTGCTTAATCGACTCATCGGGCGATATGAAAAGATTCTGGTCTGGGCATTGAATAACCGCTGGAAAACCGTTGGAATGACCGGGGGAGCATTTATAATCATGCTGGTTATATTTATTCTATTTAATCACGGAATAGAATTTTTTCCGGATACGGAACCAAGTCAGGCCTGGATAAAAGTGGAAGCGCCCATTGGGACTCGTCTGGAAACTTCAGATATTATCCTTCGTGAAATAGAAGAGCGGATTAAAAATACCGCGGATATGGAACATTTCGTCACCGAGGTGGGAAACGTTTCCAATGTGTTCAGCTTCGGACTTGAAGGTGGAACACCTCATAAATCGCAGGTCACAATCGACTTCCTGGAAAAACATCAACGAGAAAAAAATTCCTTTGAAACACTTAATGAAGTCAAAGAAAAAGTTGAAGGAATTCCGGGAGCCCGTATCGACGTAAGCAAACCACAGGAGGGCCCACCCACCGGAAATGCCGTTGAGATACAAATAAAAGGTGAAGATTTTACAATTCTAAATAACATATCGACCGACATCCAGAAGAAAATTAAGGATGTGGCGGGATTAACCGAATTAAGAGATAATTTCGAAAAAGGAAAACCAGAGTTACGCATTCGCATCGACCGCGAGAAAGCGGCCTTGTTGGGTTTAAATACCAGTCAGATTGCCAGCACCATAAGAACTGCCATAAACGGAACTGAAGCATCCAAATTTCGTCTGGGACAGGATGAATATGATATCACGGTGCGTTTTGGTGAAAATTTTCGGAAAAGTTACACCGATCTGCTTAATTTGACGATCTTTTATGAAGGCAATCATATTCCTCTGGCAAACTTCGCCACCATTGACTTTTCCTCCGGATTAAGTAATATCAATCATGTAGATGGTGACCGGGTTATAACCATTACCGCAGATGCATTTGGACGCAGTTCCGCGGAAGTGCTGGCCGAAGTTAAAGACCATTTGGAAAATTATCAACTACCGGCGGAATATACCATGACCTTCGCCGGGCAGGACACCGAACAGCAGGCAGCTTCCGAATTTTTAAGCAGAGCCTTTATGATTGCACTCTTGCTTATTTTCTTCGTGCTGGTTACCCAGTTCAATTCTGTGAGTCTTCCTTTCGTCATTATGGTATCAGTTTTTCTATCGTTCTTCGGGGTGTTTTTCGGTCTTCTGGTGACTTTTAGACCATTTGGAATTATTATGACCGGAATCGGTATTATCTCCCTGGCTGGTATAGTGGTAAATAATGCGATTGTTCTCATCGATTTCATTCAGCAAATGCGTAAAAGAGGCATCGCAAAAATGGAGGCAATCATTCAGGGAGGAAAGACCAGATTGCGGCCGGTCATTTTGACCGCTATCACCACCATTTTAGGACTCCTCCCACTTACTACCGGATTTAATATCGACTTCATCGGTCTATTCAAAGGCGACTTCACTAAATTTATTCAATTTGGGGCTGAAAGTTCTCAGTGGTGGAGTAATATGGGTATCGCCGTTATATCGGGTCTGTTCTTCTCAACCGTATTCACCCTGGTGGTGGTACCTGTTCTTTATGATATGTTGAGTGACCTGGAGTCCATATTACTCGGTAAATTGGGTCAGACTGAAGAAGAGGCGGATCAGGCAGTGGAACAGGCATAATTTGGGTTTAGGATTATAAAAATTTAGGATAAGATCTCTTGCTCAGCTGGATTTACAAAAATGCATATAGATCTATTAATTCACACTTTATTTGCATGACCGGTAAAGGTAAAAATAGACGTCTCATATCAAGCGTTTTATAACTAATCCTCCCTTTCCTTCGCTAACGCTTCGGCATCCCCTCCCTTATGTCACGCCAGTGGGCGGATCCGGCTACCGACGGACATAAGGGAGGGGAATGAGGGGTGGGTCATATTCAAATGCTCGATGTAAGCCCATATTCTCCGAATATGGGCTTTTGTTGTTCATATGAAGAATACTACTAATAGCAAATAACTATTAACATTTTACAAAATAAACAAATCTAGTGAATGATAAAAACTGAGAATGCGTGCCGATTTTAAAAGGAAATTTGGAAATGACCAAAGAACATCAATCTTACTCAAAAGAGACAGTATTGGAAGAACTCAGAGTTCATGCCCGGCCGGACGAACTGGAGGGAATGGCCGGATTTGGCATGACTATTGAAAATCGCCTTGGCGTTTCTGTCCCTGTTATGCGTAAAATGGCTAAGCAGATTAAGAAGAACCATCGACTGGCACTGGAATTATGGGAAACCGGTATCGCTGAAGCCAGGATCGTTGCTGCGCTGATCGCCGAACCGGGCGAATTAACAGAATCACAAATGGAATACTGGGTGAAAGATTTCAATTCCTGGGACGTCTGTGATCAGGTCTGTATGAATCTATTCGATAAGACTCCACTTGCCTGGAAAAAAGTATATGACTGGTCACAACGTGAAGAAGAGTTTGTAAAGCGTGCTGCTTTTGCCCTGATTGCCTGTCTGGCATGGCACGATAAGCAAGCTGCCGATGATAAATTCCTGCATTTGTTACCCATAATTAAGAACGGAGCTACCGATCCAAGGAATTATGTAAAAAAGGCAGTTAACTGGGCCCTGCGGCATATTGGTAAGAGAAATATCAATCTGAACAAAGCCGCCTTAAAGATGGCCTATGATATTCGGGAAATTGACGACAAACCAGCCCGCTGGATAGCAACAGATGCCATCCGGGAACTGGAAAGTGAGGCGGTTCAAAAACGCCTTGCTTCAAAAAAATGATTAGGCAGATAAATCTGAGTTAAAGTAACTACGGGTTTCTCGGACGATAACCGGGGAAAGCGCTAGCAGAGCAACCAGATTTGGAAGTGCCATAAAACCGTTAAAAACATCCGCTACAGCCCATACTAAATTCAACTTTAATAAAGCCCCTATCCCTATAAATACAACAAACACTAGTCAATATGGTTGAATCGCGCGTTCACCCAATAGGTATTCAACCGATTTTTCGCCGTAATAACTCCATCCCAACATGGTTGAATAGGCAAATAAGATTAATCACAGGGCAACGATATTATTCCCCCAGTTTCCCGGTAGTCCTTTTGAAAAGGCAATGGTTGTCAATTCCGCACCGGTTTGTCCCATATCCCAGGAATTGGTCAGAATAAGCACCAATCCGGTCATGGTACAGACGATGATGGTGTCGATAAAGGTTTGTGTCATGGAGACCAGTGCCTGGGTTACCGGATGTTTGGTTTGAGCCGCAGCTGCGGCTATGGGAGCACTTCCCAAGCCAGACTCATTTGAAAATACTCCACGTGCTACGCCCATACGAATCGTCAGCATGATGGTTGCTCCCAGAAATCCGCCGCTGGCTGCGGTGGGTGTAAAGGCCTGTTGAACGATCATACTAATCGCAGCAGGAATGAGACTTGCCTTGAGCACAATAATAACCAAAGCACCTCCCATATAGAGAACTATCATAATCGGAACCAGGAAAGCGGTTACCCGACCAATACTCTTAATCCCTCCGAGAATAACCAGACCAGTGGCAACCATAAGAATCAAACCTGTTAAGTAAACAGGAATATTAAAGGTAGCCTAGACCGCATCGGCCACGGAATTTGACTGAACCATATTCCCGTTTCCAAAGGCGGCTACAGCAGCAAAAATCGCGAACAGCGTTCCCAACCACTTCATTCCCAGGCCCTTGGATATGTAGTACATGGGACCACCACTCATGGTATTATTTTTATCAATAATCCTGTATTTCACCGCCAGCACTGCTTCTGAATATTTAGTTGCCATGCCTACCAGGCCGGTTATCCACATCCAGAAGAGTGCACCCGGACCACCGGCTGCAATTGCTGTTGCCACACCGGCTATGTTGCCCGTACCAACCGTCGCAGAGAGTGCAGTCATAAGCGCCTGGAAATGAGTAATATCTCCGGGTTCATCTCCTTCCTCTTTCCGTTTAATCAGTGCCAGGTAGAGGGCATGCCACAGATAGCGAAATTGTAATCCGCACAGGACAATAGTCAACCAAAGGCCGGTTCCAACCAGTAATATCATCAGTGGAAACCCCCAGATCAGGTTGCCCACCAGTTCAAACCAATGCTCTATAGTCGATAAAATATTCATAAAATTGTCCCTGTGATGTAAATGGAAGAATATAAAAATAAGATATCAATACCCATTTTCTTATTTGAATTTGAGGCTTCGAGTGTATGTATAGCGCGTGATATGATTATCGTTTTATCTAAGAAAATACAAGACTTCTCTCAACACACTTCCTGCGACTGCCAGCTGTCCAAAATCAAAATATTGAAATCCCGGGTGGGGAGCTCCTTCATAAATAAGCGCTATGGCCTGTTTGGGCTGTATGAATCGTCCGCTGTGAAGGATTCCCCAAATCTGACCCTCATATGGAGATCTGATTTCAATATCCTGGATGGTACCGACCGGTTCCCCTGCAGTAACAGGATCACCAATATTTTTTTGAGTGGTGAATACTCCTTCCAACGGGGTGTGAACTTTTTGAAACGGTTGTCTGAAGAAACGATGGTCCGTTTCGATATTTTCAACAGGATCTTCCTGGAATATGTGGCCAACAAAATAGTTGAGGCGGGTTTCCACAAGGAATTTACAACCGGAATTCACTTGATAATTAGGATAGAGACCAATGACCAGTGTTGCACTATCACTGGCAAGTTCTACCGTGATCCGTTCCTGTGTACCAACGATCACCTCCGGATGTAAGACATCTATAAAATCTGGGAATTCAGTATGAAAAAAAACCGGAACACTGCGGTTATCCAGATAAAACCCGATTGTTTTTTTCCAGGCCTGGGAGAATGCTTCCCCAGTATTCTCAGCAAGATGTTCTTCATCCACTAAAACCGCACTGACCTGCTGAATTTCCTTCCTTCCTGTGGAGATTACATCTGAGAAGCAGAGATTTCTGCGCAGATCCGCTTCTGCAGGATCTAACACCAGAATAGTCTCTATTCCCGCGCGATTCAGAGACAGAGTGATCGCGGATCCAAATAAATTTCCGCCAATAACCACCACTGCTCTTGATCTTTTCATTTGTGCGGAACCTTTTTTAGCCTATTTTCTTTCAGGTTTGCCTGATAAATTATTTTAATTTTTGTGGTGAGGAGATCCCGGGTAAGATTAATGGAACGATTTTCTAAAAATATGTTATTAATGTCGGTAAAAATTAAAAACGTGGGCCATTTTTGCAGAAACAACTGATAAGCCCCATTTTCCTTATGGGTTAGATAATCATAGATGAATTCCTGAGAAAATAAATTATCTCTCTTGTATTGGGGAAATCCTTTAACAATTTCTGCGGAATTAGGGAACTCGGATTGATTGAGCTGTTGATCAATCAATTCCAGTTGAAAGCAGTATATTAATTGGTCTATAATTGTCAATTTACATAACTTCTCAATATCCTTTTTATTAAGCAGGCTGTATTTCTTTTCATTCCCCAATAGGAGCAGCAGATAGTCGCTTAACTTTTGTGACTTCAGTTTACGAATTCCCGAAAGCGTCAGGCCGGTTACAAAATGATCCTGAATTCCCCTTCCGGCATAGATAATCGGATGTTTCTTTATCTCTTTTTTAACTTCGGCAAAAAGTTCATTCTCATCCTGCTTATAAATAATTTGACCCGATGGTGGGAGTATATCTTTCTCAATATTAGAAATAATAACCGTTTTGCCGCTATGGGCCAGTTCACTGGCCAATTGGTTCAGTAGATAATTTCTACCTTTCCCCCCGGTAAAACCTATGATTCTGGTGGCTTTATTATATAAAATTTGATCTAGTATTGCCATTTTGGAAAAATCCTAATCACTCTGGTACAATTTTGAAGCCCATTGTACTGTAAGCTGTATTGGTGGTAATAATAAATCGAATATTTCTGCGGTTCATCAGGACCACATTGGCAAAATCAAATATGCTCAACGGAATATCCGGAAATTTTTTAAAAAGTCTAATAGCATCTTTCTGAGTACGACGTCCAATCCACAGATAGTGAAGGTGGGTACCCAACCAGGCATCCTCCAGAATTTCAGAATATTTAACTGCACTATCAAAATTCTGATTTTCCTTAATTTTAGAAATAACGTTACCTACAATGATATTCGTCGTATAAAAACTGTGCCCGCCATCCAGATAATATTTAAATTGCTCTTTTATACTGGCGTGAGATTCATGGGTGTCGTCTGCCACTGCAAGCCAGGCGATTTCATCGATAAATATCTTCATGCCTGAACTCCTAATCTTTCGACAATTTTATCAATTTATAGAGTGGATTCTCACTTATCAGAATCTCAAGGCGCTTCGATTTAACCTTTTTTAAGGTGATTTCAACTTTATCGCCAGCCTTAACATCAAATCTATCACGCACCTCAGCCGGAATTTCAACAGAATTATCACTCTTTACTTCTGTCATGAATGTTGTAATTTTCATGATCGACCTGTATTTATTTTAAAAGTAAGGATTTACACTACCATTTCCAATATTATTTCGCATATTTTGTTTTAAAAAAATTAACTGTTTGACTGATGCCCTCCTCCAGATTAAACGAAGGGATCCACTTCAGCTCATCACGGATGTATGAAGAATCAAGAACGCTTCGCAGCTGTTCTCCCGGTTTAGCGTCAGCATGTTTTTCCGGCACAGATTTTCCTGATGTTTGGACGATTTTCTGAAAGAGTTCATTAACATTGGTTTCAATGCCGGTACCGATATTATAGATCTCCTGGTCTCCTTTTTCAAGCACCAGTTCATTGGCCTGAACCACATCACCAACATAGACATAATCCCGGGTCTGCAATCCATCTCCATTGATGACCGGCTGTTCATCTGCCAGAATTTTTTCAGAAAAAATAGCCACCACACCTGCCTCACCGTGCGGATTTTGACGTGGTCCATATACATTTGCATAGCGAAGAACAGTATAGTTTAAACTGTAGGTTTGATGATAAAAATAAAGATATTTTTCTGTGGTTAATTTGGTAATGCCATATGGCGATAGGGGACGAAGGGGATGTTTTTCATCTGCTGGAAAATAATCCTGCTCTCCATAAATCGCTCCTCCGGTAGAGGCAAATATGAATTTTTTGATGCGATGCTCAACGCAATTTTGGAGTAGATTTAAACCCCCGAGCACATTGACATTGGCATCATAAATGGGATCAGAAACCGATTTTCTGACATCCATTTGGGCCGCATGATGATTAACTATATCCGGTTTTTCTGTTGCAAACACATTGGCAATCTTAGCATCACAAATATCCATTTCAATAAACGTCGCCTGGCGGGGAACATTTTCACGCCGTCCGGTGACCAGATTATCAACAATTACAACCTCATGGCCTAAAGAGATATAGCGATCTGCCACATTGGATGCAATAAAGCCGGCACCGCCGGTAATAAGAATTCTCATATAGAAACCTCAGTTTAATAGGAATTGATAAGGCATAATATCGGTTAAATTGATCTTATAATTGTGATTTATCCCCTCTTGGTGATATCTTGTTTTTCATGCATGACAAATGATAAGTATCATTTAAAAAAAGAATTCGATATGCGACTTCCAATATCATGCCGGTACTGCATCGCTTTAAAATGAATTTTGGAGATATTTCGATATGCTTTGTCCTGCGCATCTTCTAGAGTAGGCCCGATACCCATTATACTTAAAACCCGACCGCCGCTGGTATAAAATTCACCATTTTTTCTTTGAGTTCCGGCATGAAAAACTGTGACATCATCGCCTACCTCATCTAAACCAGTGATCATTTTGCCTTTTTCATAGGCATCAGGATAGCCGCCGGAAGCGGCAATAACACAGACTGCATAATCAGATTTTAAACGGATATTAACCTCTCCCAGCTTGCCCAGAACAGTTGCCTGGAATAATTCAACCAGATCATTTTCGAGCAACGGGAGTACAACCTGTGTTTCAGGATCTCCGAATCTGCAATTGAATTCCACAACTTTTGGACCTTGTTCTGTCAGCATAAGACCAACATATAACATTCCCCGGTAGAGAATGCCATCCGCTTTGAATCCTTCTAAAACGGGCTCAACAATGTCTTTTATTGCCTTTTGAAGTAATTCATTTGTTAGAACAGGTGTTGGTGCATAACTTCCCATCCCACCGGTATTTTTCCCATTATCCCCGTCTAAAGCCCGTTTAAAATCCTGTGCCGGAGATAACAGAGCGTAATCCTTGCCATCGGTAAGGACAAACAAGCTGGCTTCCTCTCCTTTCATGCATTCTTCTATGACCACCTGATTTCCGGCTTTCCCAAAAACCCCATCCTGCATGATCGTTTTAATGGCTGACAATGCTTCACCGATATTACCACATACAATACTTCCTTTTCCAGCCGCCAATCCATCTGCTTTAACAACAATCGGTCCATCCTGCTGTTGTTTCACATACTTTTGAGCACTCTCATATTCCGAAAATTCAGCATAGTTCGCGGTAGGGATACTATGTTTTTGCATAAATCTCTTTGCAAAGATCTTACTCCCCTCCAGCCTTGCAGCCAATGAAAGCGGACCAAATACCTTGATTTGATGCGCTTCAAAATAATCAACAATACCATCAACCAGAGGCTGTTCCGGCCCTACTATAGTCAAATCAATTTTGCGATCCGTTATAAAATTTTTAATGAGATCAAAACTGTTCATGGGAATATCAACCCGTTCAGCAAGCTCATCAATACCACCATTCCCGGGAAGACAGAACAGTTTGTCTACCTGGGAAGATTGTTTGATTTTCCAGATCAGGGCATGCTCGCGCCCTCCCCCGCCAAGAACCAAAACTTTCATAGATTCTCCTAAGATTTTTGATTGTTTTGCAGGTTTTTTAAGATATATTTTTCTCTTTCAATAATCAAGAGTGTATACTCATCTCCGGTATTTCCTGCTTTTTTCAGCATCTTTTCTGATTCTTCCCATTCTCGTAACTCACGCAATACCCTGGCATAGGCGATGTATATCCAGGCTCGATGAAATTCATCCTTAAATTTATTTAAATCCCCCATGATTGACTCATAAATTTCTCTTGCTTTCTCTACCTCCCCTTTCTGGAAATAAAAGCGGGCCTGTAGATCCCGGATGAGATATTCCACAGGGGAATTTTTCAAGGTGCTGTTATTTTGTTCCAGTGATTCGATCAGCCATTGAATCTGAGACTGCGCGGCCTTCCTATGGAAAGAATATACGTTGTTAGTGGCCATCACAAAAACCTGCATAACTGTATCGAATGGCAAGTCGGTGTAAATTCTGGAGATATTATACCAATATTGTGTTTCTTTATTTTCATGAATCATGCGGAAATAATGATTTGCCAGGTCCGGGCGGGATTGGACTGCTGCCAGAAGGCCCTTATAAAAAGCGATTGCTGCCTGGTAATAGGGAGATTTTCGCAGTGAGGTATCAAGCAATCGGGTAAAGTATTGATCAGACTGTTCAAATTGATTCATACGATAGTAACAGACCCCCAGATTATAATATTTCATAACTGTGATCTGGGGAAGCTGATCGGTAAAGGAATCTGAAACTTTCTTAAAATAACTCTCAGCCAGTTTAATTCTGCCATGTCGACGATAGTGATATCCCATTAACAAAGTCAGGGCTGGATTATCCGGATAAGATTTATGCAATCTTTTAAATATTTGAAGACTATTTTGCTTTTCTCCCTCCAAAAAATAACGGAATACCGCATAGGTGAATTCACCCTCGGGCTGAAAAAACTGGCCATGTGAAGCTGTCAACTTAATCTCACGCATTCCCAGTGCCCGGTCGCCATGAAAACCCAGGATTCCCGCAAAAAATTTTAAGATTCCGGGCAACAGATCCACATAATAGTGAAAAATTCCCAAACCCAGGTAAGCATCATAGTATGTCGAATCTATCCTGACCACATCCTGCAGATAATTTTTCCCCCGCCGGCCATGTATATAACCTTTAATATAACTGGAATTGAGTACATGATAGATAGCCATAACTCCATTTGTAGCCCCGAGGTAATAAAAGGCCTCCGGGCTATCCGGATATTTTTCTTTAAACTTCTCCCCTTTTTTCAATGCCAGATTCACACTACTTTTAAGCAGTGAATCCAGCTCCCGATTGGTTCGATCCTGGGAGTATAAAACGGCATAGATATACGATTCATAGAAGTAGCCATGTGGTAATTCCGGAAATTGGGTTTGCAGCTCTCGGAAAGCATGCATGGCTTCTTCCAGCTGAAATTGATATATTTTGTGTTTTCCGGTAAAAATGGATTTATTGAGTTCCTCATCCGTAGCAAAAGAATAAGTATGATCGATGAACCAGAGCTGCAGTAAAAGGATGATGAGAACAGAAGAGGGGAATCGCATTACTCGATTTTACCTTTAAGATTTTTAATTTCATCACGCAATCGGGCAGCCTTCTCAAATTCCAGATTTTCGGCCGCTTTTTTCATCTCCTCTTCTAATTGCTCCAATAATTGCTGGCCTGTAAAGCGATCCATATAGTCGAACTGTCTTATTTCCTTCTTGGTCTTGTATTTACCACGGATATCCGCTACCGATGTCGTTTTAAGTATCTCCTCAACCGACTTATGAATAGTCTGCGGGACAATACCATGCTTTTTATTATATTCGAGTTGTTTTTTCCGTCTTCGTACCGTCTCCTCCATAGTAACTTGCATAGATTTAGTTACCGTATCAGCATAGAAAATGACCTTACCGTTTACATTCCTGGCCGCTCGTCCTGAAATCTGCAACAGCGATACCTCAGAGCGTAAAAATCCTTCCTTATCTGCATCTAAAATTGCTACCAATGACACTTCCGGCAGATCCAGACCCTCCCGAAGCAGGTTGATACCAATCAGGACATCGAATTCAGATAAGCGGAGATCCCGCAGAATATCGACCCGCTCCAGGGAATCAATTTCAGAATGCAAATACTGGGCTTTAATGTTCAGATTCTGGAGATAATCGGTCAGATCCTCCGCCATTCGTTTGGTGAGCGTTAAAACCAGCACTCTCTCTTTCTGATTCACACGCTTATTAATCTCATCCAGTAGGTCATCGATCTGGCCTTCGGTCTGACGAACTTCAATTTCCGAGTCTATAAGCCCGGTAGGACGAATGACCTGATCGATAACGACACCTCCACTTTTTTCAATTTCAAAGGCAGAGGGTGTTGCGGAAACAAAGATGACTTGATTCATCTTATTTATGAATTCATCGAATTTAAGGGGTCGGTTATCCAGAGCACTGGGGAGCCGGAATCCATGCTCCACCAAGGTTTTTTTTCGGGAATAATCGCCCTTATACATGGCATTAAGCTGGGGGATTGTCTGATGGGATTCATCAATAATACATATAAAATCATCCGGAAAAAAATCAATCAGCGTGTAGGGCGGTTCCCCCGGTTTTCTTCCCGATATATGCCGGGAGTAATTCTCAATTCCCGAACAATAACCGATCTCCTGGATCATCTCCAAATCAAAGTTAGTGCGCTGCTCAAGACGCTGGGCTTCCAGTAACTTTCCCTGGCGCCTGAGATCTTCAAGCTTCTCTTTTAATTCTTCGCTGATGGTTTTCATGGCACGCTGCATTTTTTGCTGGGTGGTCACATGATGACTGGCTGGAAAGATAACAACTTGATCAACTTCGTCCAGAATTTCTCCGGAGGTGATATCTAAATAGACGATATTCTCAATTTCATCACCAAAAGTATCGATGCGGACAGAATATTTTTCGTAAGCCGGATAAATTTCAATCACATCACCGCGAACCCGGAAAGTACCACGTTCAGGACTTATATCATTTCGGGTATAGTGAATATCAATCAATTTTCTGAAAAGATCTTTACGGAGTATTCTTTCCCCTTTCTTCAGTAAAACCATGAGTTCCCGGTAATCTTCGGGAGAACCGATACCATAGATACAGGAGACACTGGCGACGATAAGCACATCCCGCCGGGAAATCAGGGCCGCAGAGGCTTTAAGACGCAAACGCTCAATTTCATCATTTATGGAGCTATCTTTTTCAATATAGGTGTCAGTGTGAGGAATATAAGCTTCTGGTTGATAATAATCGAAATAACTGATGAAATATTCAACAGCATTATTTGGAAAAAATTGCTTAAACTCCCCATAAAGCTGGGCCGCCAATGTTTTATTATGGGAGAGAATCAAAACCGGTTTTTTCACCTGCTCAATGACATTTGCCATTGAAAATGTTTTACCACTACCGGTCACTCCCAGCAAAGTCTGGAATTCTTTTTTAGCATGGATTCCCTCAGTCAGCTGACGAATCGCTTCAGGCTGATCTCCGGTCGGTTGATATTTTGAAACCAGTTTATATGAATTCATTATGGATCCTATTCCAAACTTAAAATTTATATCCTTCGCAGTTATAAAACAAGTTGAGAACCATTCAATTTCATCATCTCGATCAGCAAAAGTTCGTTTTAAAAAAATCTTTGTATTTGGTTTGGAAATCCTATAAAATGACCTCATCGACAAAAACATATATGATTGTTTACTTTACTCCGAAAAAATAAGCCTTAACATATTGATATTTAATGAAATTTGCATGATAATTAATTGAGTGTCATTGCGAGGAGTGAAAGCGACAAAGCAATCTCCTTATTTTTATATGAACAAGGGGATTGCTTCGCTCCGCTCGCAATGACATACTACCTTGTTTCGGAGTTAAGGGAATACTTATTAAAATGTATATCTGAATGAACAGATCGACATGAATAATTCAAAAAATAATCACCATTGGCTATGAACATAAATACTGGCAATTTTCAACACATTAAGCATTATAAATTTGACGGGGAGTATTATGATTTTTTCGCACCCGATAAGTTTATGCTGCAGGAAATCCGCAGACGATACCAGGATTTTTTTCATCTGTTCCCACTGAATCCGGAACAGACAATCCTGGAAATCGGAAGCGGAGGGGGATTTGCATTGGAGGAATTAGATAAAGTTAATCCCTCGTTTGTCCCCCTGGATATTCCCCTGGGGAATTTAAATAAAATCAAAAATCAGGCCGATAGTCCAACATTCCCATGTTGCGCAGACGCCTACCATCTGCCATTTAAGAAAAATTCCTTCGATCTGATCATTCTGGCCGAAGTCGTAGAACACCTTCGGGAACCGGTCGAGGTATTTAAAGAAGTTTATCCACTGCTAAAAAATGATGGAAAGCTCCTGATTTCCGTTCCTTATAAGGAAAAAATATCCTATCAAATATGTGTACATTGCCACCGGGCCACCCCCACCCATTCCCACTTCCACTCGTTTGACGAAAACATCTTATCCGAACTTCTCAAGTCAGCCGGATTCAGACCTCTCAAAATATCCAAAAATTGTAATAAACTTCTCAATCGCCTCCATTTTAACCTGTTTACAAAAAACATGCCCTTCCCAATCTGGAACATTTTTGACAGGTTTTTCAATCTACTGGTAGATAAGCCCATCTCTCTGATTGCGCTCAGCGAAAGATCCTGATATGAAAAACCCCTGCCGAAAGACAGGGGCTGGATTTGTGATCTTTTATTTTTCTACAGACCTAATAGTGAGTCAAGTTGCCGAATCAGTTCCTGTGCAGTTGGTTCACTGGTAGATTGCAGGTTAATCAGAAACAGATCGTAGTTTCCGTTCTGATCAGAATGATAAGCAATATATTTGCTGTCCGGAGAGAATACCGGGTTGGTATTCTTGGCAGGGCTCATGGTTAACCTTTCGATTTCACTTCCGTCAATTTTCGCACGATAAATTTCGTAGCTCCCGGTCTGATCGCTAAAAAAGGTGATAAACTGGGAATCGGGCGATACAGAGGGATTAACCTCGTTAGATCCCGGATTTTCTATCAGAATCATAGGCAGTGTTCCATCCGTTTTCATCACAAAAATATCATAAGATCCGTTTTTATTAGAATGGAAGTAAAGATGGGAATCATCAGCATCGAAGGCTGAGCCACCATTATTCGCTTCATCATCAGTCAATTGGGAATGAAAGTCACCATCACTTTCCATCCGGAAGATATCACTGTGCTTGTCGGTATATGGGACGCTTCTCAAATCGCTTCTTTCAGAAACGAAGGTTATGAGTTGGCCGTTATGACTAAAGCGAGGTAACCAGTCATCAGCGACAGATTCTGTTAAATTTTTGGAAATTCCACTTTCCAGTTCAAGCAGATAGACTTCCCGTACCTTAAATTTTTCATCAATGGGCCGTCGATCATCCGCATTAGAAGTATACAATAACTTATTTCCATCGTTGCTAATACAGGGAAGTTCTTCTGCGGCCGGTGTCTTAACCAGCATCCGGCTCGCACTACTGCTTAAATCCCTCTCTACAATGTCCCAATTCCCGTTTTCATCAGTCTGGTATATTAATTTCAATCCGTCAGATGAAAAAACCGGAAATGCTTCATTGGCAGGACTGCTGGTCACTTGTTGAATGGTATATTTCCCACCAAGATACCGGGAGACCTTTGTTGAATATGAAGTTCCACCCGGGGATTTCAAAGCATCTCGGAATGCCTGGTAAGCCGGGATGGTTTCTCCCCTTTTTATCATTAGTTCGCCGTATTCAAACTGAACATCCGCTTGAAAAGGGTCTTGCCTGATAATATCTTCCATCACCATCAGAGCTTTATCGGTCATATTCAGATCTAAATATTCCCGGTACAACTGCTTCTTGGCACTAATATCGGTTGAATTTTTCTTGGTATACTTTTCCAGATAGGTAACTCTTTCCTGAGGAGATAATTGGTCATACTCATCCTGAGAGAGCTGTTTTGTTCCAGCGCACTGCATCCATAGTCCTGTAAAACAGATGAGAAGTAGCAACAGCAACACATTTCTCATGCGATCTCCTCCGAAATTATGATACTGTAATATAAACATTTTCATGATCTTATCCCAAAGACTTTTTCATTCATCCTGTTTCTTTTAAACGATCGATCCGTTTTTGAGCCTCTTTTTTCAATTCCACTAAAATTCCCGGTCGATCCAAAATTTCCTGATACATTCGAATTGCATCGGACTTTCTTCCCATTTTCTCATAAGCCTGTGCTGAATAGTACAACGCACTGGCTTCCCACTGCAGTTTAGTCTGTTTGGACAACAGCGGGATTTTTACAAACTCCCTGATGGCATTTTCATATTGTCCGGCATTAAAATAAGCTTCCCCGATGTAGAACTGAATTTCTGGTTCTTGCTCACTATTTGCTTCAAATTTTAGATTGGTCAAAAAATCGACCGCTTCAGAGTAACGGTTTAACTGGATCATGGCGGAGCCCATGATAATTTTTTTATCAATTAGATCAGCGGCTTTAGGGAATTCCTCTACATACATACGGGCTTGTGTCAAAACACCATCCCAAAGTCCCAAATCACGATAAATCAGAATCAGATTCGAAAGTGCCAACTTCCTGGTCTCCGGCGTACTGGCAGTTTCGACAGCTTTTTGAAAAGATCCAACCGCCAACTCCCTTTTCTCAGCGCGATAATACAGATTCCCCAGCGATACATAGATATTAGACTTAAGGGAGCTATTGGGATACTTTTCAGCAAATCGTGAAAGAATATCCATGGCCTTCTCTACCTTATTCAAGGTGGTATATGTGAGGGCCATATAATAATCAGCATCATCAGCATAGTCAGATTTTTTATAGTTTCGGGTCACACCCTCAAATCGTTTTATCGCTGCATCATAATTCTGCTTCTGATAATGATATTTTCCCAGTTCAAATTCAAAGCTTGCCATATAATTACTGTAATCGCTGTGCTTTTTGTACTTCTTTCGAAATGCAGTTTTACGGGATTCGTATGATTTAAAATTACCAAGATTTATCATGCAGATCATCTCTTTTGCCTGATATTGTATCGCCTCATCAGAATCAGCTTGTTTAGCCAGGAGTTTCGCATAGAGCTTTTGGGCTGCAGCATATTCATCCTGTTCTAAATAAATATCGGCCATTTCGGCAGTGGCTTGAAGAAAAAAAGATGAAGATTCAGATTTTACAACAATTTGTAAATGTAACAATGCCGCATCAGGATCTCCTTCCGCCAGTGAGATGTCCGCCAATAGCATTAAAGCTTCATCCTGATTTTTTCCTCCGGAGGGGTTTAAAAGGTAGGTTAGCAAGACTTTTCTGGCAGTCCGATAATCCTTTAGATGATAATTAGCCTTCCCATTGTAGAAATAGAATTCTGGTTCGGGGATTACCTGGAGCTTTCTTAAAAGAAGGTCGTCGTTGTTAATCTCTCTCAGAGCCGATTTGGTGTATCGAATGGCATCATCATACTCTCCTGCAATCAGATAGACTTCCGGAATGCGGGTTTTAGCTGCAATGGCTGCGGGTGAGTAATCATAATCCTGACGCAGTCTTGCCCAGAACTGGGCAGCAACTTCATAATCAGCTTCTTTTTCGAATATTTTTGCCAGCAATCCGAAAGCATTCGCACGGAGAGGGTGTTTCGAGATATTTAATAAAAAATCTTTTAAAACTACACCAGACTGTTCATATTTTTTCTGGTCATAATAGATCATTCCCATCAAATAATAGGCCCGACCTGCCAAAAGTAAATCTGAGGATTGTTTCAACTTTTCCAGTTTTACAATAGCAGAATCCACTTTCCCGGTGTCAAAATAGAGGTTTGCCAACAGGTAACTGGCCTTTTCAGCCAGATAGGAGTCGGGATTACTATTGACAAAAAATTCCCAGAACTCAATTCTCTTTCCTACCGGGATATTTTCAACCTCAATACTTTCAGAAATAAATGCATAGGCAAGACTATCAGGATGTTTGACATGATTAACATAATTCATGGCTTGCTTGAAAGCCTCTAAACCCTTTGCACGGGCCACCTGATCATCGGCATTTTCAAACCGTTGCAATTCAGCCAACCGTCTATATCCTTCGGCCATAATATGATAAGATTCGCCAGTCATAGTTGAATCCACCTGGCCGGCAATAATTTCTTTACTCAGATCAATTGCCTGCTGCATATCGTTCAGATGTAGGAGATACACCCGCGCAAGATCAAGTTTCAAATTCTGGGTATTATCATCCGCCAGCACCCTGCCCACCAGATTCGCCAGTTTATTCATACCGGTTTTTTGATCCACAAGATAATATTTTTTAATAAGATAAAGATACTTTTCTGCGGAATCAATTTTGGCTGAACAACGATAATTGTTTCTGAATTCCTGAAAGATGTTTTTTGCGTCCGAATAATCACCCTGGAGGAAATGATATTTCGCAAGCGAAAATAGCATTTCATCGCGATAGACATATCCGGGCATCTCTGACAGTAATTTGCGGTAAATCTTATCTCCCTCTTCAGGCCTGTTCAGCTGCAGAGCAACATCAAACAGATCAGATAATATTTTTTCGCCTGAGGGATCTTCAGGATATTTGGTTATATACTCTTCCAGACTGCTCCACCCCCGCTCAAACTGTTTTTGGGCAAGATAGACATATCCCAGTTGTTTCTCAGCTTCGGAGAGATATACCTTCCCGGCAGTTTTAAGCTCCTCATTGTTGATAAACTCACTAAATTTTTCTGAACTCTCTGCTAATTTCTTATCCCGCAAGTATACATTTCCCATATAAAATAATAACTTTGCTTTTAAAGAATCTTGCAGAGCTATACTGCTAATTGATTCCAGAGTTTTGCGGGCGGAAAAGTAATTTTGCTGCAGGTAATAGACCGCGGCTAACTGCAAATTCAATTGGGTATTCTGATTTTGACTTTTATATCGCATCATATTGTCAGTAAGAATTTTCAGAGCACCCTGGTAATCTTTCTTCAGGGCCAGTAATGTGCTGTAGCTGAGCAAAGCTTCAAATGCTGCAGGTTCATTGGGGAATTTGGAAAGGATAATCTTATATTGTTCTTTTGCCCGCTCCCCCTGACCCAGGTGTGCATAAAATTGTCCCAGTCCCAGATAGGCCTCAGCCTGCAAATAGCCTTCGGCTCCGGACTTTAGTGCTTTATCATACTCCTTTAAAGCCTGATCATAATCCTGTTTTCGAAGCAGCAGGTTGGCATACAACAGGCGGCCATTAGGATAATTATTGCTATCCGGATAGCGGTCCAAAAAATCTTTGAGTGTCAACTCCGCCTTGTTCAGATTATCCTGTTGATAATAAATTTCAGCAGCATTGAAGAGACAACCCGGGGCCAGTGCGTCACGGGGATACAGGATTTTTACAGTCTCATACGCCCGGGCCGCTTCGGACCATTTTCCCAATTTGGAATAGGAATCGCCGACCTTTTGCCATGCTTGCGGTGCTCGGCTATGATCCGGAAAAGTGACCGCCATTGATTGGAATTCCATCCGGGCATTTTCAAAATCCTCCCCTTGAAACAGAGACAGAGCCAGGTAATATTTGGCTTCCGGTACCCTTTCATTGCTGGGATATCGATCCACAAAAATGGTAAACTGCTGGGCAGCGATATCATAGAAACCTTCGTTATATAATTTCAGCGCATAGGAAAAATCGTCACTTTCACCATATCTCTGGGCAGAAACCGTCTGTACCAGCAAAACACAAATTAAAATAGTCCAAACATTCTTAAACATAGTCACTTACTCCAGACTATCACTGATGGTTAAATTAGCATACTCAGCGATAAGTTTTTTTATACTTACATTTTCAAATTGCACGACCAGTTTGGTACCCTGCCTGGTGCTTTCTACACCCAGAATCTGGCCGCGACCAAATACTTCATGCTGTACATACTGACCAATCTTAAAATCACTTCCTTCATCGGGGAGTCGCTCAAGGTACAAACCGTCAGCTTTTTTATCTGTAAAAGTCTCCAGGGAATGGTCAGACATTCTGTATGTAGAAACAGACTCTTTCGATACATACTGTTTCGGAATCTCCAGTAAAAATCGGGATGGAATATTACGAAAACTACTTCCAAATTCTTCCCTCCCGAACCGATGCCGGGTCTTGGCGTGCAGAAGGTACAGGCGATCCTTCGCCCGGGTCATTCCTACATAAAAAAGGCGCCTTTCCTCCTCTAACTCATCAGCCCCATCCGAATTTCGTGACAGGGGTATCAAACCATCTTCCAAACCGGTAATAATAACTACCGGAAACTCTAATCCCTTGGCACTGTGCAGGGTCATCATGGTCACAACCGGACGATCCGGATCCCAATTATCGAGATCAGTGATCAGCGAGATATCCTCGATAAATTTTTCCAATGTGGCATCTTCCGGGTGATCACTCACAAAAATCTCGATGCTGTTAAGAAATTCATGTATATTTTCCAGCCGGGTTTCATCTTCAACAAGTCCGGTATTTTCATATACTGCTTTGAGTTGAAACTCGATTACAATATTCTCGGTAATCTGGTAAGCATTCATATGAGGGAAATTTTCTCTCATTTTCTGCAGATGATCGTGAAAATCAGATATTTTCCTGGAAATACCCGATCGGATTTCATCGAATTCCTCAATCCGGGAAAGAATATGAGACAGTGAAGTATTCAGGGAACGGGCTTTTTCCCGAAGATATTTTAAGGTTGTAGATCCAATTCCACGGGCAGGAAAATTAATAATCCGTTCCAGACTGATAGTATCGCTTGGATTCACCAGTACTTTCAAATAAGCCAGAATATCTTTTATTTCCTTTCGCTCATAAAATTTCATTCCCCCGACAATGGTATAGGGGATATTGGCACGGCGCAGCTGCTCCTCTAACGCTCTGGATTGAGCATTGGTCCGGTATAACATAACTACGTCATTATAAGAAATGGCATGAGCGGAGGTCTCCTCTCGAATAATTTTGACAACATTCAATGCTTCTCCCCGTTCATCAGCTGCCTGCCTGATTTGGATAGACTCTCCTTTACCTTTCTTGCTCCAGAGATTTTTACCGAGCCGGGTCTGGTTATTCCTGACCAGTGCATTGGCGGCATCTAAAATAGTCTGTGTTGAACGGTAATTCTGTTCCAGGCGAATTACCTTACAAGGTTTATAATCATTTTCAAAATTCAGAATGTTGCCGATGTCGGCACCACGCCAGCGGTAGATACTCTGATCTTCATCGCCTACCACACAAATTTGGCGATGTTTCTGCGCCAGCAATTTTATCCAATAGTATTGTGCGCGATTAGTGTCCTGGTATTCATCCACCAGGATATAACGAAATTGATCCCGGTATTTCTTCAATATTTCAGGTTTTGCGGTAAATAAATCGATAGGTTTGATGATCAGATCATCAAAATCGAAAGCATTGTTTCTCTTGAGAGCTACCTCATATTCTCTAAATATTTTTGAAATTTGCTTGGAACGGAGGTCATGTGCCGTTTTTTCATACTGCCTGGCGTCCAATAACTTATTTTTTGATTCGCTGATAACATATTGCACTTTTCTTGGAGTCAACAGTTCCCGGCTGATATTCAAAAATTCCATAATACGCTTGATCTGAGTTTCCTGATCATCGGTATCATAGATGGTAAAATTGGATTGGTACCCGATATGTTTTGCTTCACGATGCAGGATGCGGGCGGAAATGGAGTGAAAGGTTCCGATCCAGAGATTTTGGACCGACAATTTGATCAGTTTTTCAATCCGCCCTTTCATCTCATTAGCAGCTTTATTGGTAAAAGTGACTGCCAGGATCTGATCTGGATGGGCCAACCCTGCTGCCAGAATATAGGCGATGCGGTAGGTAAGCACCCGGGTCTTTCCACTCCCGGCACCGGCCAGAATAAGGAGGGGACCATCTGTGTGCTGAACCGCATTTTGTTGGGGAGAATTCAGATTCGAAAGCAGCGTGGATGTCTTCATGAAATTTCTGACTTTTAATTCAGCGCTAAATTTATTAAAATGTACATACTTATAAAAGTGTTATTTATCCTGAACAATTCATCACGCAAAGGAGCAAAGAACGCAAAGAACAAAAAAGTGCCACTCGTTACTCGCCACTCGCCGCTGGTGGTTTACCTTACTTCGAATCTTAGATCTTCTAACGAGAGACAAGAAACGAGTACCCAGTAACTTATGCTTTTTCTTGGCGACTTAGCCTCCGTAAATGGCCGGATCATGAACTTTGCCTGAGATTTTATAAATTAATCAAAATTATGTAAATAAATATTAATAAAACATCGAATTTATAGCTGATATTTGCAATTTGAAATGCATGAGAAAGGAATTACCGGATGCCGGAAAAAGAAAGTTCGTCAAAATCTTCGGGAACAAAATTCATTATAGCTCTGGCTGCATTTGTCATTGTTATTGCCGGGATGAGAGAAGCTAAAAGCATTCTGGTTCCATTCATATTTGCTCTGTTTATCTCTATTATTTTATATTCCCCATTTTTCTGGTTAAACCGCCGGGGCATTCCCAAAGCACTGGCTCTGTTGATGATCGTCATTGGTATTCTGGCGTTAGGTTCTCTCATGGGGACTCTCATTGGCACATCTATCAATCAATTCAGCCAGGATTTGCCCATCTATGAAAAAATGCTGGAAAATAAAACCGCCTCTTTCGTCAGCTGGATATCGGAACTGGGAATTCATGCTCCCCGTGATCAACTGCTGCAATCTATCAGTTTAAAAACGCCCCTCAATCTGATTGGGAACATTGTCGGTGCTTTCAGCAGTCTGCTAAGTAAAACGTTTCTGATTTTAATCATTGTCCTTTTCATCTTGTTAGAATCAGCCGATTTTCCGGGAAAATTACGATCAATTTCTAATGATCCGGATTCAGCGCAATCAAATTTTACCCAGATTAATGATAATATAAAGCGTTATGTAGGTATCAAAACTCTGTTGAGTCTTGCCACAGGTATTGCTGTAACCCTCTGGCTTATCATCTTAGGAATCCCCTACCCCTTTTTGTGGGGAATGCTGGCATTTCTATTGAACTACATTCCTAATATCGGATCTATTCTTGCAGCGGTCCCCGCAATTCTCATTGCTCTGATTTTGAAAGGATTGGGTTTTGCCGCTCTAACTGCGGCAGGATATCTGGTGGCAAATTTCATATTTGGAACATTTCTGGAACCGAAATATATGGGAAAAGGTTTAGGATTATCCACCCTGGTGGTATTTATCTCTCTCGTATTCTGGGCCTGGGTACTCGGACCAGTGGGAATGTTACTCTCAGTGCCTTTAACAATGGTCGTTAAAATAGGCCTGGAGAGTTATGATGACACCCGCTGGATTGCGGTTCTGCTGGGATCGTCTGA